>JBLMWY010000310.1:0-3910 GCA_050257475.1 Bdellovibrio bacteriovorus | reverse complement strand
TGTACATCTTGGAGCGGATGGACGCGCCCAAGGTGACCTGGGGATTGATGTCCCACAGGGCGCCGATCTGGAAGCCGTAGCCCCAGGAGCTGTCGTCGCCGTTGTCTGACAGGCCCGTGGGTGAGACCCCGCTCATGGTTTGGCTGGCGATCATGCTCTGGGTGAAGGTTTCGGTGAAGCCCTGGAAGGCGCCGACCCCGCGGACCTCAATGGTCTGGTAACCGATCAGGAAGCTGGCACCGAGGGTGAAGTTGTCGGCGAGTTCCCGCGCGTAGCCGAGAGAGATGCCGAGCTGCTCCAGGTTCACTCCCGCGTTGCCGCCGCCGATGGCATTGGTGCCCGGCACCTGCGTGCCCACGCGCGGGTCACGCATATCACTATAAAATGGAGGGTTAGCGAATGGATTGTTGCCGCCGTAGGTGCCTAGGTTGAACAGGGTGTCCCTGCTGCGGTAGTCGGAGTTCATGCCGCCATTGCCGAAGATGGCAATACCAACGGAGCTGACTGCATCGATCGGGTGCGTGTAGCCGATGTTCGGAATAAAGAAGTCGTTGTTTTCGCTCTCCACTGTTCCTCTACCGTCCACACCCCCGCCGATGGGTGCCAAAGCGCCACCGGGGTTGAAGTTCGGGTCAAAATCCGGGGTGACGCCCTTGTACTCACGCAGCGGACTGAACCAGGCAGCGCCAATGTCGAACCGGCGCCCGACCTTGGCGATCCCGGCGGGGTTGCCGACAATGCTCATGGAATCCTGGGGCAGGGCGGCCTCACCCGCACCGGCGAGGCCCTTGGCGGCCGGGGAGTAGGCGTGGGACATATAGCCGTTGGTGGCCTGGGCGGTCTGTAGCGCGATCACGGATGCAAGTCCGAGGGCGGCGGCGGCGAGTCTTGAATGCAACATGGGGTCCTCCTGGGGATCAATGCGCCCTGGTCCAGGGCGCTGGGTGTTGGTCGTAGTCGACGTGGTAAATTTATAACAAATTTTTCGTAATGATCCCCGTGGGATTGACCGATGTCAACCGAATGACCAAAAAAATTGAGACGAATCGGTCGCCTGCGATCGTCTCCTTTTGGCGACAGGATATGCGGCGAGGCGGAGATGCCCTCGGCCTGAGGCGGAAGCCCGGCCTTGGGGTCTCCCCAATCGGGCAGTCGCGCTGCGCTGGATGCGGCGGAAGGCCGTGCGGGGTTCAAAGAGACACCGGGCCGCGGGGCCCGGTGTCAGGGGCGAAACGACAGGACTCGGGAGCCGCGCTTACTTGGGGCAGGCCGAGGTGTCGCCCGCGACCTTGCCGGTGAGGAGCAGGAAACTGTCGAAGGGTCCCATGACCCCCATGGCCTCCATCTTGGGCCCCTTGAACTTGAGCTTGCCGGTGGTCATGGCCCCCATGGCGCCGCAGCCGAATTTTCCCTGACCCATGCAGGCCCAGTCCTCGTCGGTTGCATTCATGAGGTAGTCCAGCTTGGGATCCAGGGTGGCGTGCTTGACCGCGCCGCCCCGGGCGCAATGGGCCTTGCCGTCCTTGTTCTGGATCTCGAGCTCGACCTTGGACCCCTCACCGCACTTGGTGCGGTAGAGCTGGATGATCTTGTAGCCGCGGCCGCCATCATTGGCCGCCCAGGCGTCGCCCCCTAAGCCGTTGGCAAGGGCTGGGGTGCTGTTCCAGGCGGAGCAGGCGGACGCGGCCCAGTCGGCATCCATGAAGGTGACGGCGGAGGCGGAGGTGGCGCCGAAGGCGCAGGCGACGGCGGCTAGGGAAGCGGCGATACGTGTTGTCATTGACGTTGGTCCTCGTGGTGGTGTGCCGCTCCCGGCGGCACGCGAGCCTTTACGGGCGCGCCATGGTAGACCCGTTCAACCCACTAAAACAAGGGGTTGTTGTACCGCCGACGGGCCGATCCCGCGAGGGCTCAACCGGGCACGCTCGGGACGCGCCCGATCGACACATAAGTGAGGCCGGCGGCGTTGGCGAGACGCCCATCGAGGATGTTGCGTCCGTCGAAGATGACCGGGCGCCCGAGCCGCGACTTGATCTCCTCGAAGCCCGGGCTGCGGAACTGGCTCCACTCGGTCAGGATGGCGAGGGCGTCAGCCCCCTCCAGGGCCTCCATGGCGTCCTCAACCAGCACCAGGTCGTCGCGCGCGCCGTAGATACGCCGGGTCTCCTCCATGGCCGCGGGGTCATAGGCCCGCACCTTGGCGCCCGAGCGCCATAGGGACTCCATCAGGACGCGGCTGGAGGCCTCGCGCATATCGTCGGTGTTGGGCTTGAAGGAGAGCCCCCAGAGGGCCAGGGTTCGCCCCGCCAGCTCGCCGTCGAAATAATCCGAGATCTTGGTGAAAAGGACGTCCTTCTGACGCTGGTTGACGGCCTCCACCGCACGCAGGAGCTGGGCCTCGTAGCCAAGATCCCGGGCGGTCCTCTCCAGGGCGCGGACGTCCTTGGGGAAGCAGGAGCCCCCGTAGCCGCAGCCCGGGTAGATGAACTGATAGCCGATGCGGGGGTCCGAGCCGATGCCCACGCGAACCTTCTCGATATCCGCGCCGACCGACTCGGCGATGTTCGCCAGCTCATTCATAAAGCTGATCTTGGTCGCCAGCATGGCGTTGGCGGCGTACTTGGTCAGCTCCGCCGAGCGCACGTCCATGAGCATGACGCGGTCGCGGTTGCGATTGAACGGCGCGTAGAGGGCCCGCAGAAGCTCGCCGGTGCGGGGGTTGTCGGTGCCCACGATGATGCGGTCGGGGCGCATGAAGTCCTCGATGGCGGCTCCTTCCTTCAGGAACTCCGGGTTGGAGACGACGTCGAAGTCGATCTTAAGTCCACGCTGGGCCAGGGTTTCCCTGACCCGCTCCGCGACCCGGTCGGCGGTGCCGACAGGCACCGTGGACTTGTCGACGATGATGCGATAGCCGTCCATGTGCTCGGCGATGGTGCGCGCCACCGCCAGCACGTACTGGAGATCGGCCGACCCGTCCTCGTCCGGCGGCGTTCCCACCGCGACGAACTGGAACAGACCGTGACGCACCCCGGCCTGGGCGTCGGTGGTAAAGCTCAGGCGGCCGGCCTTGCGGTTACGCTGGATCAGCTCGTCCAGGCCCGGTTCGTAAATCGGCACGCCGCCGGCGTTCAGCAGGGCAATCTTGTCGGGGTCGACATCGACGCAGACCACATGGTTGCCGACCTCCGCGAGGCAGGCCCCGGTGACCAATCCGACATAGCCGCTGCCGAAGATTGTTACGTCCATGGTCAGGCCCCTGGGGTTGCGATGGGTGAAATCTCGATGGTGAGCGCGGCGCCGCTGCGGGTTGCCTCGCGCGGTCCCCAGCCCGGGAGGACGAGGGCTATATTAAGCCACGGTGTGCTCGGGGTGGTGCAACGGGAACGGTCTCGGCGAGCGCCGATGCTTGGTTGACGCCTCGGCGCCGGGCCTCTTATACTGCGCCGCTCGTTTCGGAGGGGTTCCCGAGCGGTCAAAGGGATCAGACTGTAAATCTGACGGCTCAGCCTTCGGAGGTTCGAATCCTCCCCCCTCCACCAACAGGATTCAAGTGTCCGCTGCGCCGTGCCCTCCGGACCACAAGGTTACGGATGCACGTGGGTCCTATTGCCGAGGCGCGACGGCCGGGGGCTGCAGCCCTCTCGAGGCTGAGGTCGTGGTGCTCGCGGGTGTAGTTCAATGGTAGAACCTCAGCCTTCCAAGCTGATGGTGTGGGTTCGATTCCCATCACCCGCTCCAATACCGGGGACCTCGCCGAGTGGGCGGCCGGGCCGCGGCGAAGGTGAGGCCATTGAAGCGCCGCGGCCCGGACGGGGTCGGCGGTTTTAATCTTTGCAGAGTTTTCCCAAGTAGCTCAGCAGGTATAGCACACCCATGGTAAGGGTGATGTCACCGGTTCGACACCGGT
>JBLMWY010000309.1:0-5024 GCA_050257475.1 Bdellovibrio bacteriovorus | reverse complement strand
GTGCCGAAGGTCTCGACCGCAATGGAGGTGGGCTCCGCCACCCCGATGGCATAGGAAACCTGGATCTCGCACTTATCCGCGAGCCCGGCGGCAACGATGTTCTTGGCCACGTAGCGCCCGGCATAGGCGGCGGAACGATCCACCTTGGAGGGGTCCTTGCCGGAGAAGGCGCCGCCGCCATGGCGGGCCATGCCGCCGTAGGTGTCGACGATGATCTTGCGGCCTGTCAGACCACAATCTCCGACGGGGCCGCCGATGACGAAGCTGCCCGTCGGGTTGATGTGGAACTTGGTGTCCCCATGGATCCAGGCCTCAGGTAGTACAGGGATGATGATGTTCTCCATCACCGCCTCCCGCAGGTGCCCGTAGTCCACGTCCGGGTCGTGCTGGGTTGAGAGGACGACCGCATCCACGGCCACCACCCTGTCCTGGACATAGCGTAGGGTCACCTGGCTCTTGGCGTCGGGTCTCAGCCAGGGCAGCACGCCCGACTTGCGCATCTCCGCCTGCCGCTGCACTAGACGGTGGGCGTAGGTGATCGGGGCCGGCATTAGCACGTCCGTCTCATTGGTCGCGTAGCCGAACATCAGGCCCTGGTCGCCGGCGCCCTGCTCTTCCGGCGCGGTGCGGTTAACCCCCTGTGCGATGTCGCTGGACTGTTTGCCGATCAGCGAGATCACGGCGCAGGTGGAGCCATCGAATCCCACGTTGGAGCTGGTGTAGCCGATGTCGCGAACCACCCCACGCACCAGCTCGTCGAGGTCCACCCAAGCGTCCGTGGTGATCTCGCCGCCCACGATTACGGCGCCGGTCTTCACCATGGTCTCGCAGGCGACCCGGGCGCGCTCTGGATTGGGATCCTGCCGGAGGATGGCGTCCAGCATCGCATCGGAGATCTGGTCGGCGACCTTGTCCGGATGACCCTCGGATACGGACTCGGACGTGAAGATGAAGTCTTTGCTCATGGTCTCGGGGGTAGCCCCAACGGGTTTCACAGGAGACCGGCTAGGATAAGGGCCCGAGGCCGTAAAACCTAGACCCGCGGGCGGGCGCTGCCCTTGCGAGCGTGCTTCGGTCTTGGATTTCGGTCCGGATTCGTTACCATGATGCCCCGCCACCCCTTGCCCCTTGGAGGACGACCATGGCATCCCTGGAGACCCCCGTGTGCGACTTTGGCGCCCCGGCCCCCGACTTCTCTTTGCCCGGGGTGGATGGACGGATCTGGACCCGAGACGCCTGTCGGGGCGCGAAAGGGCTCCTGGTCATGTTCATCTGTAACCACTGTCCCTACGTCAAGGCCGTTCGGGAACGAATCGTGCGCGACGCACGCGACCTCCAGGCATTAGGCATCGGTTGCGTCGGTATCATGTCGAACGACACTGCCGACTATCCCGAGGACTCCTTTGAGAACATGCAGCGAATCGCCGTCGAGCATGCCTTCCCGTTCCCTTACCTGCTGGACGAGTCCCAGGAGGTTGCGCGGGCCTATGGGGCCGTCTGCACCCCCGATTTCTTCGGCTATAACGCGGATCTGGCCCTTCAATACCGGGGGCGCCTGGATGCGAGCCGCAAGGAGACGGCCCCGGAGGGCGTGCGACGGGATCTCTTCGAGGCCATGCGACTCGTCGCCCAGACCGGGCGGGGTCCCGAGGAACAGATCCCGAGCATGGGCTGCTCGATCAAGTGGAAGGCGGACTGAAGGGCTCCGGCCAGGGCCCCGGCGGCTGGCTGGGCCATTAGGGCAGGCAATTCTGAATATTCGGAACTGATAAAGTGCGTTTAGGCCGGTCATAAGTTTGTTTTGATGTCCAGCCCCAGTCCTTTCAGGGAGAATGGGCGCCCTTTGGGGGAGCCTCGGCTAGGGGCTCGGGGCGCGCCGGTCAAGGATTCCGCCTAACGGCTCTACCGGCCAGCCTCTTCCTCACCGAGAGCTTGGCGCCCTCCCACCCCTCGACACGTTTCGGCGGGAGTCTGCCCGGTCGGCGCCCGTGCCATGCCTTAGGGCCATCATTCGTACTCGGTCACATCACGTTTCAGGAGGGGCCATGTCCTCACGCAGAGAGCTCGCCAACGCCATCCGCGCCTTGAGTATGGACGCGGTCCAAAAGGCCAACTCGGGTCACCCGGGAGCCCCCATGGGGATGGCGGACATCGCCGAGGTCCTGTGGAACGACTTCATGCGGCACAACCCGGCCAACCCCAAGTGGGCGGATCGGGATCGCTTCGTGCTCTCCAACGGGCACGGCTCCATGCTGATCTACTCCTTGCTGCACCTGACCGGTTACGACCTCGGCATCGAGGACCTGATGCAGTTCCGCCAGCTCCACTCCAAGACCCCGGGCCACCCGGAGTACGGCTATGCACCGGGCGTGGAGACCACCACCGGTCCCCTGGGGCAGGGCATCACCAACGCCGTGGGCATGGCCATCGCCGAGCGGGCCTTGGCCGCGCATTTCAACAAACCCGGTCACGAGATCGTCGACCATTACACCTATGTCTTCCTGGGTGACGGATGCCTTATGGAAGGGATCTCCCACGAGGCCTGTTCCTTGGCCGGTGCCCTGGGGCTCGGCAAGCTGATCGCCGTTTACGACGACAACAACATCTCCATCGATGGCGAGGTGCGGGGCCACGGTCACACCCCGGGCTGGTTCCTGGACAACACCCCCAAGCGCTTCGAAGCCTACGGCTGGCACGTGATCCCCAAGGTGGACGGGCACGATGCCGAGGCCGTCAAGGTCGCCATCGAGGAGGCCCGGTCGGTCAGCGACAGGCCCTCCCTGATCTGCTGCCAGACCATCATCGGCTTCGGTTCTCCGAACAAGCAGGGCAAAGAGGAGTGCCACGGTGCCGCCCTGGGTGCCGACGAGGTGGCCCTGACCCGCGAGGCCTTGGGCTGGAACCATCCGCCCTTCGAGATCCCCGCCGACATCTACGCGGCCTGGTCGGCCAAGGAGTCCGGCGCCGCCGCCGAGTCCGAGTGGAATGCGCGCTTCGACGCCTACGCGGCCGCTTATCCGGCGGAGGCCGCGGAGTTCAAGCGCCGCATGGCGGGCGAGCTGCCCGCCGATTGGTCGGAGAAGGCCGATGCCTTTATCGCCTCGGTGGTGGAGAAGGCGGAGACCATCGCCTCCCGCAAGGCCTCCCAGAACGCGCTCAACGGCTTTGGACCGCTGCTCCCTGAGCTGCTCGGCGGCTCCGCGGACCTCGCGGGCTCCAACCTGACCCTGTGGAAGGGCTGCAAGGGCATCGGCAAGCAGGACGCCGCCGGCAACTATGTCTATTACGGTGTGCGCGAGTTCGGCATGTCGGCCATCATGAACGGCATCGCCCTGCATGGCGGCTTCATCCCCTACGGCGCCACCTTCCTGATGTTCTCCGAGTACGCCCGCAATGCCCTGCGCATGGCGGCCCTGATGAAGATCCCCTCGATCTTCGTCTACACGCACGACTCCATCGGTCTCGGCGAGGACGGTCCCACCCACCAACCAGTGGAGCAGATCCCGACGCTGCGCATGATCCCGCGCATGAGCGTCTGGCGTCCCTGCGATGCCGTAGAGTCCGCCGTGGCCTGGAAGCTGGCCATCGAGCGCAAGCAGGGCCCGAGCTGCCTCATCTTCTCGCGCCAGAATCTGGCCCACATGGGGCGCACCCCCGAGCAGATTGAGGCCATCACCCGCGGCGGCTACATCCTGCGGGACTGTGCCGGCACCCCCGACGTCATCCTGATCGCCACCGGCTCCGAGGTGGAGCTGGCGGTGAAGGCGGCCGAGGCCCTCGGCGACAAGCGGGTCCGGGTCGTCTCCATGCCCTCCACCGACGCCTTCGATGCCCAGGACGCGGCCTATAAGGAGTCCGTGCTGCCCAAGGCGGTCACTGCTCGGGTGGCCGTGGAGGCCGCCACCCCCGACGGCTGGTGGAAGTATGTAGGCACCGACGGCGCGGTGATCGGCGTCGACCGCTTCGGCGAGTCCGCGCCGGCCGGCGCCCTCTTCAAGGAGTTCGGCTTCACCGTGGACAAGGTCGTCGCCACGGTTCGCGGCCTGCTCTAGACCCAAGACACGAGCGGGTGCCGCCCTTGCCGCACCCGCGATCCATCCAGCGATCTTCACACTGACAGGAGCATGACCCCATGACCATCAAAGTCGGCATCAACGGTTTCGGTCGCATCGGCCGCATGGCCTTCCGCGCCATCGCCAAAGACTTCCCCAACATCCAGGTGGTGGGCATCAACGACCTGCTGGACCCCCAGTACCTCGCCTACATGCTGAAGTACGACTCGGTCCACGGTAACTTCCAGGGCGACATCGCCGTGGACGGCAACACCATGATCGTCAACGGCAACCGTATCCGTCTGACCGCCGAGCGCGACCCGGCCAACCTGAAGTGGAACGAGGTCGGCGCCGATCTGGTCATCGAGTGCACCGGCTTCTTCCTCACCGAGGAGACCTGTCAGAAGCACATCGAGGCCGGCGCCAAGAAAGTGGTCCAGTCCGCCCCCTCCAAGGACAAGACCCCGATGTTCGTCTACGGCGTCAACCACAAGACCTACGCCGGCCAGGCCATCATCTCCGCGGCCTCGTGCACCACCAACTGCCTGGCCCCGGTGGCCAAGGTCCTGCACGACAACTGGGGCATCAAGCGCGGTCTGATGACCACGGTGCACGCCGCCACCGCCACCCAGAAGACTGTTGACGGCCCGTCATCCAAGGACTGGCGCGGCGGCCGCGGCATCCTGGAGAACATCATCCCGTCCTCCACCGGCGCGGCCAAGGCGGTCGGCGTCGTCCTGCCCGAGCTCAACGGCAAGCTCACCGGCATGGCCTTCCGCGTCCCCACCTCGGATGTCTCCGTCGTCGACTGGCGCCGCCAAGGCCGTCGGTGTGGTGCTGCCGGAACTGAAGGGCAAGCTGACCGGTATGGCGTTCCGCGTTCCCACCTCTGACGTGTCGGTCGTCGACCTGACCGTCGAGCTGGAAAAGCCCGCCAAGTACGCTGACATCTGCGCAGCCATGAAGAAGGCC
>JBLMWY010000308.1:0-10439 GCA_050257475.1 Bdellovibrio bacteriovorus | reverse complement strand
CCGTCCACCAGGACCCTAAGGGGGCTCGGATCCAGGGCCAGGACGGCACGGCGCATGGCGAGCAGGGTCGCCTGGAGGATGTTGAGCCGATCGATCTCCTGCGCGCTCGCAAAGGCGAGGGACCAGGCCAGGGACCGGGCCTGGATCTCCGGCTCCAGCTCCCCACGGCGGGCTGGGCTCAGGCGCTTGGAGTCGTCCAGACCGGCGATGGGGCGCTGCGGGTCCAGGATCACGGCGGCCGCGCAGACGGGGCCCGCCAAGGGACCTCGGCCGGCCTCGTCCACACCGGCCACCAGCACCTCGCCCGCCCCGAGAGCATGGGAGGTCCAAGCCTCATTCAACACCATATCCGCCCCGCCTCTGATTCCAAACCCCACCCCGCGTCGGGCTTCAACCCGACTTCGACCTTGCAGACACAACCAAGCGCCGCCGTCGGGCTGAAGCCCGACCTACAGGCCGACCTCGGGGTTCGACCGACGCATGAGGGTCTCAAAACCGGGACCAAGCTCCAGGCGCGCCCCGAAGGTCCCGCCCGCGGCGTCCTGGAATCCCCGGATGGGCCGGGTCCGCCCCAGCCGGATCAGGTCCGCGATCTGCCGCTCGGTGAGGCGTTTGCCGGCCAGCTCCGACCACACGACGAAGTCGCAGCCCTCCCGGTAGCGGTCGCAGCCGAATCCGCGCCGGCCCCGGATGATACGACCCTTGCGGCATTTGGGGCAGGGGAGACCAACGGGTCCAGTGTCGGCGCCGGTTTCGGCTAAAGCCCCTTCTGGGGCGGCTCGGCGCTCGCCCTGGTGGTCCGCGGGGCCCCGTCTCCGGCCCCCCTTTTGGCCCGGCCGCGCCCGCCCGGCAGGCGCCTGGCTAGTCCTCCGGGCCGCGGCCGCCTGGGCCGGGGTGAAGGCCGGGCCAGACCAGACCTGGGGGATCAGTCCCAGCACCAGGTCGCGGATCCCCCGGTCGAACTCCTCGACGGGCCGGGCCCCCTCCTCCACCTCCTTGAGCCGCTGCTCCCAGTGGGCGGTCAGGGCCGGCTCCTTGAGCGGCGGCGCCACCACGGCGATCAGTGCCCGACCCTTGTCGGTGGATCTGAGCTGCTTGCGCTGGCGCTCCACGTAGCCGGTGCGGATCAGTTTCTCGATGATCTCCGCGCGGGTGGCAGGGGTGCCGAGCCCGGTGGACCGCATGGCCCGGGCCAGGTCCTGGTCGTCCAGGGTGCGACCGGCGTTCTTCATGGCCGCGAGCAGGGTCGCGTCCGTATAGGGGCGAGGGGGGCTGGTCTCCCCCTCGCGCAGATCCAGCCGGTCCACATGGACCCTCTGATCCGGCTCCAGGGGCGGCAGGGCCTGGTCGTCACCGGCGGGAGGTCCCTCGCCCTCGGTGCCGACCTCCGTCCTCCCCTCGCGGCTGCTGCCCGACTCACGCCGGGGCGGCGGGTCCGCGACCCGCCAGCCCGGGTCCAGCTCCCGGCTGCCCCGGGCCAGGAAGTCGTGCCCGCCAATGTCGAGCATGACCCGGGTCTCCTCCACCACCTGGTCCGGCAGGAAACAGCAGACGAAGCGGGTCTGGATCAGATCGTAGAGGCGCCTTAGCACCCCGCTCAGACTGGCAGGTGCGGACCGGCCAGTCGGCAGGATGGCATGGTGGTCAGTCAGCTTGGTCTGGTCCACGTAAGCCCGGCCCAGCCGGTGGCCGGACGCGAGGCGCTCCAGGGCCGCCGGGGCCTGGGGGTGGTCCAGGCCCTTCAGGATGCGCGGCAGCTCCGGGACCAGGTCCTCACCGATGTGACGGCTCTCGGTGCGCGGATAGCTGATGAGCTTGTGGGTCTCGTAGAGGGTCTGGGCCAGCTCCAGGACCTGGGCGGCGGTGAGGCCCAGGCGCCGGTTGGCGTCCCGCTGGAGGCTGGTCAGGTCATAGAGCGGCGGCGGGGGCTCCCGTCGGACGTGCCGGTCCAGATCCCGCACGGTGCCGGTGCGATGGGGCGCGAGCAAGGTGTGCAGTCGCTCCGCCTCCAGCTTGTCCAGGATGCGGGTCTCCCCGTCCCTGCAGTAGAGGGCCCGGAAGCCCTCCTGTAGGTGGGCGACCAGCTCGTAGAAGGGGGTGGCCTTGAAGCCCGCAATCTCGGCGTCCCTCGCCACGATCATGGCGAGCGTCGGGGTCTGGACCCGGCCGATGGTGCAAAGGACACCGTTGCGGACCGTGTAGGCCCGGGTCAGGTTCATGCCGATCAGCCAGTCCGCCTGGGCGCGGGCCCGGGCGGCCCGGCCCAGGTCGTCGTAGGCGGCGCCGGGCTTCAGCGCCCGGAAGCCCGCTCGGATGGCGTCGTCGGTGAGGCTCGACACCCAGAGCCGGTCGAAGGGCTTGGTGCAGCGGGCCTGCTCGTAGATGAGCCGGAAGATGAGCTCCCCCTCGCGCCCAGCGTCGGTGGCGCACACCAGGCGCTCGGTCGCGGGGTCGGTGATCAGGCGCCTGACAACCTGGAACTGGTCCGCGGTCTTGGGGGCCAGCTTGAGGCGCCAGGGGTCCGGGATCATGGGGAGCTGGGCGGCGGACCAGCGCCCCTTCCACGGGGGCCCGTAGTCGTCCGGCTCGGCCAGATGCACCAGGTGCCCCAGGGCCCAGGTGACGCGGTACCCGTTGCCCTCCAGATAGCCCTGGCCCTTGCGCTGGGCGCCCAGCACCCGCGCCAGGTCGCGGGCCACGCTCGGCTTCTCCGCGATGACGACCACACTCATCCCTCGCCCCCTACCCACCTGACGGCCCATTTCGCCCGGGAGCCCCCGTCCCGCACCCGCCTCGGCTGGACGAATCCGGGAAAACCCTGCAAGATCCCCCGGCGCCGCCCCATCCGGGAGCACCCGTGGAAACCGATCCCCTGTCCGTCGTCACGGACTACCTCACCGCCATGCGCACCTTCGACTACGAGCGGGCGCGCGCCTGCCTGGCCGACCAGGGTTTCGAGTTCACAAGCCCGATCCTACGCTTCAGCTCGGCGGACGCATTCATTCGATACGTCGCCCTGACGGGCGGGATCATCCAATCCACCGAGGTCCGCAAGGTCTTTGTGGATGGTCCTGAGTTGTGCCACATCCTGACCTACCGGATCCAGATCTCAGAGAAACAGGACGTCGCCGCAGCCCTCTGGACCCGCGTTCAGGGCGGGCGCATCGTGCGGATCGAGGCGATATTCGACGCCTCAGTCTACCGGGAGCTGTTCCCGGAGGGCGAGTAGCCGCCGACGACCAGGCCTAATCCAACCCTGTTGATTACGACCCCCGCGCCCCCGAGGTTTGAGCCTTGATCGCGGGGTGTCCCGCTCAGGCCCGGGGCCTCGCCCGGGACCAGAGGCCCCATGGAACCGACCTGGAAGGACAGCATCTACGCCCAGCGCGAGCAGCTTGCGCGCCTCCTTCATCAGCCCTTGGCGGACCTGGCCGGGCGCTGTGCGGCGGCCTGGGGGGATCGAGAGCGCCTGAATGAGGTCCTGGCCGAGGGCTTCCCGCAGATCCCCCACTGCACCTTCCTCTACTGTCTGGGGACCGATGGACTGCAACTCTCGGACAACCTGGGGGCCCAGGGGGTGAAGCCCGGGTATTTCGGTCGCGACCGATCCGACCGCCCCTACATGCGCGAGCCGGTCCCTCCATGGGGATTCCTGCTCTCCGACGCCTACATCAGCCTGAGCCAGCAGCGCCCATCACTCACCGCCCTCCAGCTCGTGTGGCGCGACGGCCAGGTGCTGGGATACCTGGGCGCGGACTTCGACCTGCGGGGCCTACCCGTGACCGCCGAGCTCTACCAGGAGCCGGAGGCCTGGCGTCAGGTGAAGGGGGACCCGGCGATTCGCGGGACCCTGTTCCAGCAGTGCCGGGTGGATAGCCCGCTGGATCGTCACCTCGATCAGGCCCTCTCGATCCTGGAGGAGCTCCTGACCCAGCGCGGGGTCTTCCAATGCCAGATCCATTTCTCCAGCAGTCAGGCCCTGATCTGGACCCTGGACGACCCCTACCGCTACCGCATCCTGGACCAGGAGGCCCTGTCGGACCCGGACATCTGCCTGGTCTACCCGCCCCGCCCCTATCCCACCGACGCGGCCATCTCGTCCGAGTCCGTGGGGGCCGTCCTGAGCCGGCTGCGGGCCCTGCGCTTCGCCGACGAGAACATCTACCTGCGCCAATCCTCCATCAATCTCTTCAACGGCATGGTGAGCCTCACCTTCTCCTGCGACGGCTCCCATTACATGCCCCATGACCAGTTTCTGAACTCAGGCACCGCCTTCTGGTTCGGGGCCGCCGGGTGACGGGACAGGGGCCTCCCCCCTGGCCCTGCCCCGGAGACCCAGGAGCAATGCGGAGGGCTACGACTTGGTCTTGCAGGTCGAGATCCCGAAGGGAAGATAGGCCGGGCACCAGCCAAGCGCCGCCGTGGCCAGCGGCACTAGACCGATCAGGCCGAGCCAGCTTCCGGCCGAGAGGCCCCAGATCAGCAGCGCAGCGCCGACGACGGCCCGCAGGATGCGGTCAGTCTGTCCCATGTTCGTAGTCATCGGTTCGTCTCCAGTTTCACAAGTTGGCGGAATCGGCTGGGGCTCGGCCCGACCAGCATCGTCGCGGCCAAGCCCATGGGCCTGTGATGAAGAGTTGGCGCCACGGCGCCGCCCTTGCTAGGGTTGGTGGTCAACCCCGGGCGACGCCCGACGCAGGTGGGGCCAGAGGCGCCGTTCAGGGATCGGCGCGGGTCTCCGGCACCTCCATGGGCTGGGGCTCAACCACCGCACGCAGGCTGCCCTCCCCCAGTCGGGCCGCGATGACCGTGCCTGGGGGCGCCTCACCCGGGGAGCGGATGATGGCCCCATCGCTCAACCGGCTGACGATGGCATAGCCGCGGCCCAGGGTGGCCAATGGGCTGAGCGCCTCCAGCCCGGAGACGGCCCGAGCCAGCCGTTGGCGCGGCCGCTCGACCGCCCGCTCCCCGGCCCAACGCAGCCGCTGGGCCGCTGCGTCCAGCCGTGCCAGGGCCCGCCCCAGCCGGGCCTCGGGGGAGAGTCCCAGCAGGCGCGCCCGTTGGCGCAGCAGCCCATCCTGCCCCCGGCCCAGCCGAGCGCGGATCCCGTCGGTCAGGCGCCGTTCCAGGTGGTCCAGGCGCTGGGCCTGCTGCTGCAGCCGCGCCGCCGGGTGCAGCAGACGCAGTTGGCGGTTAGCGACCTCCAGGCGCTGGCGCGCACCCTGGATCAGCCGACCCTCCAGATGGGCCAGACGCGCGGCCAGGGCGGTGATGCGATGCGCCACGTGCTCGCCGGAGGGGGCCACCAGCTCGGCCGCCGCGGAGGGAGTGGCGGCGCGGCGATCCGCCACCAGGTCGGCGATGCTGATGTCCACCTCGTGACCGATGCCCGTGACCACCGGGATCCTGGAGGCACGGATGGCCCGGGCCAGGGACTCGTCGTTGAAGGCGGCCAGATCCTCCAGGGAGCCGCCCCCCCGGGCCAGGATGAGGCAGTCGCACTCGGCCCGGGCGTTGGCCAGGGCGAGGGCCTGGCGCAGGGACTCAGCCGCCCCCGCCCCTTGCACCTGGGCCGGATAGATGAGGACCGGCAGCGCAGGAAAGCGCCGGCCCAACACCGTCAACAGGTCATGGACCGCCGCCCCGGAGGGCGAGGTGATGAGCCCTACCTGGCGCGGAAAGGGCGGAATCGGCCGCTTGGCGGACTCCTCGAACAGGCCCTCGGCGGCGAGGCGACGCTTGAGCCGATCCAGCTCCAGGCGCAGGGCCCCCTCGCCCCCCGGCTCCATATGCTCGACGACGAGCTGAAAGTCGCCCCTGGGCTCGAACAGGGTCACCCGGGCCCGCACCAGCACCTGCTGTCCGTTCTCGGGCCGGAAGTGGAGCAGCAGCCGCCTGGCGCGGAACATGGCGCAGCGTACCTGGGCCGCCGGGTCCTTGAGGGTGAAATAGCAGTGGCCGGAGGCGGGCTGGGCCAGGTTGGACAGCTCCCCCTGCACCCACAGCAGCGGGAAGCTGCCCTCCAGCGTATAGCGGACCTCGCTCGCCAGCCGGGCGACACTGTAGATGTCTCGGTCGAAAGCCAGGTCGCGCTGCAGGGGATCGGGTCTCATCGAGCCATGGTACACGTGAAAGTTGCGAGGGCCGAGGGCCGAGGGCCGAGTAGCCAGTCTCCCGTTTCGTGAGAACAGCCGCACGCGGGAACGCGAAACACTGGACATCCTCACCGATGGCCCGGACCCTTGGCCCTCGGCCCTTGGTCCTTGGCCCTCGCCCCTTCCGCCCCTATACTCGTCGGTTATTTTTCCCGCACGAGCCCCGCGGAGGGAACGAGCCATGCGCCTGATCCAGGAAGCCTTGACCTTCGACGACGTGCTCTTGGTGCCCGCCCACTCCCGCATCGTCCCCAGCGAGGTGAGCTTCCAGACCAAGCTGACCCGGGAGATCGGCCTCAAGATCCCGCTGGTCTCGGCGGCCATGGATACGGTGACCGAGGCGCGTCTGGCCATCGCCATGGCCCTGGAGGGCGGCATCGGCATCATCCACAAGAACATGACCGCCGAGCGTCAGGCCCGTGAGGTGCTGGCGGTCAAGAAGTACGAGAGCGGCATCATCCGCAACCCGCTCACCGTCGGCCCCTACACCAGCATCGGCGAGGTGCTGAAGATCACCCACGCGAACAACATCTCAGGGGTGCCGGTCACGGAGGACGGCAAGCTGGTCGGCATCGTCACCGGGCGGGACCTGCGCTTCGAGACCCGCCACGAGGACCCGGTGCGCAACATCATGACCCGTAAGGACCGCCTGGTAACCGTCAAGGAGGGGGCGAGCCGCGAGGAGGTGGTCAGCCTGCTCCACAAGCACCGCATCGAGAAGGTGCTCGTGGTCAACGACGCCTTCGAGCTCAAGGGGCTCATCACCGTCAAGGACATCCAGAAGGCGAAGGACTTCCCCAAGGCATCCCGGGACCACCACGAGCGCCTGCGCTGCGGGGCGGCGGTGGGCGTGGGCAAGGGGACCGAGGAGCGGGTCGCGGCCCTGGTGGAGGCGGGGGTGGACGTGGTCGTGGTGGACACTGCCCACGGCCACTCCCAGGGGGTGCTGGATCGGGTGCGCTGGGTCAAGGAGCACTTCCCCGAGGTCCAGGTCATCGGCGGCAACATCGCCACGGGGGACGCCGCCCGTGCCCTTTTGGATTCCGGAGCCGACGCGGTCAAGGTCGGCATAGGCCCGGGCTCCATCTGCACCACCCGCATCGTCGCCGGGGTCGGGGTCCCCCAGATCACGGCGGTGGCCAACGTGACGGAAGCCCTGGAGGGCACCGGGGTGCCTGTGATCGCCGACGGCGGACTGCGGTACTCGGGGGACATCGCCAAGGTGATCGCCGCCGGGGCCCACAGCGTTATGATCGGCGGGCTCTTCGCCGGCACCGACGAGGCCCCCGGCGAGGTGGAGATCTACCAGGGCCGTTCCTACAAGTCCTACCGCGGCATGGGCTCCCTGGGCGCCATGGGCTCCAAGAACGGCTCCAGCGACCGCTATTTCCAGGAGGCGGCGGACAAGGAGAAGCTGGTCCCGGAGGGCATCGAGGGCCGGGTCCCCTACAAGGGCAGCGTGCTCAACGTCATCCACCAGCTCGTGGGTGGACTGGGGTCCGGCATGGGCTACACGGGCTGCGCGACCATCGAGGAGATGCGCACCAAGCCCCAGTTCGTGCGCGTGAGCGCCGCGGGCATGCGCGAGTCCCATGTCCACGACGTGCAGATCACCAAGGAAGCGCCCAACTATCGGATTGACAACTGAGGCACGAGTGGCGAGTAGCGAGGGCCGAGGGCCAAAGGTATCGGACTCCGCGCCACGCCACTCGCCCTTCGCTCCTTCTACCTCGCTACTCGCCACTCAATGAACATCCACGCCGACCGCATCCTGATCCTGGACTTTGGGTCCCAGTACACCCAGCTCATCGCCCGTCGGGTGCGTGAGGCGGGGGTCTACTGCGAGCTCCATGCCTGGGACCTGGGGGCGGAGGCCATCCGCGCCTTCGCACCCAGGGGCATCATCCTCTCTGGGGGGCCCGAGTCGGTCCATGAGGCCGAGACGCCGCGTGCGGACCCCCTGATCTTCGACCTCGGCGTGCCAGTGCTCGGCATCTGCTATGGGCTCCAGACCCTCACCTCCCAGCTTGGCGGGACCGTGGCGCCGGCGACGCACCGGGAGTATGGCTACGCCCAGGTGCGGGCCCGAGGTCACTCCCGGCTGCTGCGCGACATCGAGGACCACACCAGCCCCGAGGGCTACGGGCTTCTGGACGTCTGGATGAGCCACGGGGACCGGGTGGAGGCCCTGCCCCCGGGCTTCCACGTGATCGCCGAGACCGCCAACGCGCCGCTCGCCGGGATCGCCGACGAGGCGCGGGGCTTCTACGGACTCCAGTTCCACCCGGAGGTCACCCACACCCGCCAGGGGGCCCGGATCCTGGAGCGCTTCGTCCACGAGATCTGCGGCTGCGGACGTCTCTGGACCCCCGGCTCCATCATCGAGGACAGCATCGCCCGGGTGCGCGAGCAGGTGGGCACCGACAAGGTCCTGCTCGGACTCTCGGGCGGAGTGGACTCGAGCGTGGTAGCGGCCCTGCTCCACCGGGCCATTGGCGACCAGCTCACCTGCGTCTTCGTGGACAATGGACTGCTGCGCCTGGGCGAGGGCGAGCAGGTGATGGCCACCTTCGCCCGCCACATGGGGGTCAAGGTGATCCGGGTGGACGCGGCCGAGCGCTTCCTGGGCCGGCTCAAGGGTGTCACGGACCCGGAGCAGAAGCGCAAGATCATCGGCAACACCTTCATCGAGGTCTTCGACGACGAGGCCGCCAAGCTCACGGACATCCAATGGCTGGCCCAAGGGACCATCTACCCGGACGTGATCGAATCCGCCGGGGCCCAAAAGGGATCAGGCTCAGGGAAGGCCAAGGTCATCAAGTCCCACCACAACGTGGGGGGGCTCCCGGAGGAGATGAACCTGAAGCTGGTGGAGCCCCTGCGGGAGCTCTTCAAGGACGAGGTGCGCAAGATCGGGGTGGAGCTGGGGCTCCCCTCGGAGATGGTCTACCGTCACCCCTTCCCAGGCCCCGGGCTCGGGGTACGCATCCTCGGCGAGGTGGATCGGGAGTACGCCGATACCCTGCGCCGGGCCGACCACATCTACATCGAGGAGCTGCACCGGGCGGGCCTCTACGACCAGGTCTCCCAGGCCTTCGCGGTCTTCCTTCCGGTGCGCTCGGTCGGGGTGGTCGGGGACAACCGCCAGTACGCCCACGTCATCGCCCTGCGGGCCGTGGAGACCCTGGACTTCATGACCGCGCGCTGGGCCCACCTGCCCTACGACTTCCTGGACCTGGTGTGCCGGCGCATCGTCAACGAGGTCCCCGGGGTCTCCCGAGTGGTCTACGACATCACCGGCAAGCCGCCGGGCACCATCGAGTGGGAGTGAGCGGCGACGCCCGTTCCCAGGCGTCAGACCCCCTTGATGGCGCCGACCGCCACTGGATGACCCGTGCGCTCGGTCTGGCCCAGCAGGGGGCCGAGGCAGGCGAGGTGCCCGTGGGGGCGGTGCTGGTGCGCGACGGCGAGGTCATCGGCGAGGGCTGGAACCGCCCCATCGCCGCCTCGGACCCCACGGCCCACGCGGAGATCGAGGCCCTGCGCGCCGCCGCCCGAAGACTGGGCAACTATCGGTTGCCCGGCTCCATCCTCTACGTCACCCTGGAGCCCTGCGTCATGTGCGCCGGGGCCATCGTCCATGCCCGGGTCGAGCGGGTGATCTACGGGGCCCGAGACCCAAAGGCCGGCGCCTGCGGCAGCGTCTTCGACCTCCTGCCCTCCGACGCCCGTTTCAACCACCGCACCGACTGCCAGGGCGGCCTCCTCGCCGAGGACTGCGGCGAGCTGCTGCGCGCCTTCTTCCGCGCCCGTCGTTGATCCGCGCTGGCGGCGTGCTGCCGCCATGGACATCGGACCCGGCCCCACCTAAACTACCAAATCCGCTGCCCCTGGGGCGGCCGGGAATCCCCGGAGAGGTGCCGGAGTGGCCGAACGGGCCTGACTCGAAATCAGGTGTACGCGCGAGCGTACCGTGGGTTCGAATCCCACCCTCTCCGCCAGTTTTCAAACACTTGCGTGACTCTTCGCGATCCGCCGCTGGGCGGCCATTTTCCCAGCGTGACGCGATCGTGACCGGTTTCCCCGCTTCCCCGTCCAGCCTCTCCACGGCCTGACGCACGTTTTCGGGCGCCAAGTGGGCGTAGCGCTCGGCCATCACCACGGTCGAATGACCCAGGACGTCCCGTACCTGCGTGAGCGCAACGCCCGCCTGCACCAGCCAGGCGGCACAGATGTGGCGCAGGTCGTGAAAGCGGAAGTCCTGGATTCCCGCCCGCTCGCATG
>JBLMWY010000307.1:0-2561 GCA_050257475.1 Bdellovibrio bacteriovorus | reverse complement strand
GGCTCCTGTTGATCAACTGGTACCGCCTGGAGCGGGTGAGCATCGACATCATCGGCCATACGGCGGTGATCGGTCCCAACGCCTCCGGCAAATCGTCCCTGCTGGACGCCGTCCAGGCGGTGCTGGTGGGGGGCGACAAGCGCTGGTGGAACCCCAATGCCAGCGCCGCGGAGAAGAGCACCCGGAGCCTCCGGGACTACTGCCTCGGCGTGGTCCGGGACCCCAGCAACCCCGACGTCTCCCGGGAGCTCCGCCCGCGGGACCAGGCGGTTACCTATCTGGCCCTGGTGTTCAGGGAGCAAGGGACACAGGAGCCAATCAGCGTCGGCCTGGCCCTGCACGCCCGGCTGGACGAGGCCCAGGAGGTCATCGACGGGCGCTTCGTCGCCCCCGGTCTGGAGCTGGTCCTGTCGGACCTGGTGGACCGCACACCCGAGGGCCCGGTGCCCAAACCCTGGCGGCGGCTCCGGGAGGACCTGCGGCAGCGCCTCGGCGAGCCCTTCCGGGTCTTCCCCCAGGTGGGCGAATACCAGCGCCACCTCTGCGCCCTGCTCTCCGACGGCCGGCGCCACCTGGACCCGCCGCGCTTCCTGCGCGCCTTCCGCAACGCCATCACCTTCGCCCCCATCCGCAACGTCTCGGACTTCGTGCGCAGCCACATCCTGGAGGAGCGCCCCATCCAGGTCCGCTCCCTGCAGCAGGCCCTGCAGCACTACCGGGAGATCCAGACCCGCACCCGTGAGGCCCAGGCACGCGAGAAGGCCCTGGACGCCATCAACCGCAACTATCAAAGGGCCGAGCAGGCCGAGCGGCTGGGGCTCGCCTGGCGCTGGGTGGAGCAGGAGGCCGCCTTCAATGCACTGGAGTCGGAGCTGGAGCCCTTGCGCCAAGACCTGGAGCGGCTTGCCGCGGAGATCGCGGCCCTCAGTCGGCGCATCACCGACCTGGAGGCTGAATGGCAGCTCGCCGACAACGCCCTGACCGAGGCCAACCGACGCCTGGCCGCCACCAACGTGGAGCAGCAACGCGAGCGCGTCCGCGCCGAGATGCAGGCGGCTCAGACCACCCTGGACGCCGCGAGCCGGGCCATCGAGGACGCCCGCATCGGCCTGGGGGCCGTGCATCGGCTGCTGGACAGCGCCGAGCGGCTCGACGATGCCGCCCTGCTCCAGGCCCTCCAGGCACTCCCGCCGCTGCTCCGCCGGGACGAGGGGCTGCTGGCCGCCACCTGGCCCCAGTCGCCGGGGGAGGTCATGGCCGCCGTGGCCCGCATCGCCCCACGGGTCTCGCAAGCGGTGGACGGGATGCTGGCCCGCTTCGAGCAGTTGGTCCGGGAGGAGGGCGAGATGGCCCGGGCGCTGGAGGACCTGCGCGGGCGCATCACCCGCCTGGAGCGCGGTGAAAGCGACCTTCAGCCCGCCACCCAGCGCCTGATCGCCCTGCTCGCGGAGCGCGGCATCGCCGCGGTCCCCCTGTGCGACCGGGTGGACCTGGCGGACGAGCACTGGCGCGGCGCCCTGGAGTCCTTCCTCGGCGGTCATCGGGAAGCCCTGCTAGTGGACCCGGGCCAGGTGCGCGAGGCCGTCGGCCTCTACCGGCGGGAGGGCAAGCGGCGCAACATCCACGGCAGCCGTGTCATCAACACCCTCAAGACCGCCCAGTGGCGCGACCGCCGCACGGCAGGCAGCCTGGCGGAGATGGCCGTCAGCGATGACCCCCACGCCCTGGCCTATGTGAACCAGCGCGCCGGCAACGTCCTGCGGGTCGACACCGAGGACGCGCTGCTCCGCCACGACCGGGCCATCACCGCCGACGGCATGCTGGCCACCGGGGGCGCGGTGCTGCGGCTCAAGCCCGAGGAGCCCATGCTGGGGCGAGAGGCCCGCCGGTTGCGGCTCGCCGCACTGCAGGGGCAGTTCATCCGCGATGGCCAGACCCACTACGCGAAGCAGCAAGAGAAGGCGGCCATCCAGGACCTGCGGGAACGGCAGCTGATGCCGCTCAACGACCGGCTGCGGGCCTTCCCGGACCTGGTGTCCCTGACGGCAGCTCGGCAGCAGGGGCAAGCCGACCTCGCCCGGCTCCAGGCCGAGGAGCAGGCGCTCCAGGACGACGCGGACTATCGGCGCCTCCAGGCCGAAGTGGGGCGCTGCCGCGCCGAGCGGGAGCGGATCAAGGCCCAGGCGGACCAGGAGGCCAAGACCCTGCGGGAGCGCGAGCACACCGAGCAGGCCCAGCGCCTCGCCCTGGGGCAGAAGGACGCGGCGGCCCGCGCCGTCGCCGAGCGCCGCGGGACCATCGAGCACACCACCGGATTCAGTGCCCAACTGGCCGCCGAGCGCCTGGAGGAGTTCCAGGACCAGGAGCTGTTCGCCGAGGAGTCCCCCGCGACCTGGCGGGCCCTGGGTGAGGAGGCCGGGCGCCGGGCCGGCATCCAGGAGAGGACCGTCATCAACCAACGGGGTCAGGCCAGGGACGGGCTCACCGACTACTGGGCCGCCTGGTCGTCCGAGCGCCGGCCTGCCCTCGGCACGGCAGACGACCACCTGGCGCTCTCCGCC
>JBLMWY010000306.1:0-5047 GCA_050257475.1 Bdellovibrio bacteriovorus | reverse complement strand
GGTGGTGCAATCCGCCCCCTCCAAGGACAAGACCCCGATGTTCGTCTACGGCGTCAACCACAAGACCTACGCCGGCCAGGCCATCATCTCCGCAGCCTCGTGCACCACCAACTGCCTGGCCCCGGTGGCCAAGGTCCTGCACGACAACTGGGGCATCAAGCGCGGTCTGATGACCACGGTGCACGCCGCCACCGCCACCCAGAAGACCGTTGACGGCCCCTCCAGCAAGGACTGGCGCGGCGGCCGCGGCATCCTGGAGAACATCATTCCCTCGTCCACCGGCGCGGCCAAGGCGGTCGGCGTGGTCCTGCCCGAGCTCAACGGCAAGCTGACCGGCATGGCCTTCCGCGTGCCCACCTCCGACGTCTCCGTGGTGGACCTCACCGTCGAGCTCAGCAAGGACGCCTCCTACAAGGACATCTGCGCCGCCATGAAGGCCGCCTCCGAATCCGGCGACCTGGCCGGCGTCCTGGCGTACACCGACGAGAAGGTGGTCTCCACCGACTTCCGCGGCAAGGGCACCCCCTCGATCGTCGACGCCGAAGCACGCATCGCCCTGGATCCGACCTTCGTCAAGGTCGTCGCCTGGTACGACAACGAGTACGGCTACACCTGCAACATGCTGCGCATGGTGGAGCATGTAGCCAAGTGAGTGGCGAGTAGCAAGTGACGAGTCGCGAGGCGGGGGCCCTGTTCCTTGGCCCTCGCCACTCGCAACTCGCCACTTCCCCCAAGCGCTGCGGAAAGCCGCCCCGGACTTCCCGAACCAGGCTTTCCCCAACGCTTACATCCAGACAGACGAGAGGGAATCGCGCCCATGTCGTTCATCAAGCTCACCGATCTCGACCTCGCCGGCAAGCGGGTGCTGATCCGCTCCGACCTCAATGTCCCGGTCAAGGGCGGCAAGGTCACCTCCGACGCCCGCATCACCGCCTCCATGCCCACCTTCGAGCACTGCCTCAAGGCCGGGGCCAAGGTCATGGTCATGTCCCACCTGGGGCGTCCCGAGGAGGGCGTCTTCTCCGAGGAGAACTCGCTCAAGCCGGTGGCCGATGACCTGAGCGCCAAGATGGGCAAGCCGGTGCGCCTGATTCGGGATTACCTGGAGCAGGCCCCGGACATCGCCGATGGCGAGCTGGTGCTGCTGGAGAATGTCCGATTCAATAAGGGCGAGAAAAAGGACAACGAGGAGCTCGCCAAGAAGTATGCGGCGCTGTGCGACGTCTTCGTCATGGACGCCTTCGGTACCGCCCACCGGGCCCAGGCCTCGACCCACGGGGCGGGCAAGTTTGCGCCGGTCGCCTGCGCGGGTCTACTGCTGGCCGAGGAGCTGGACGCCCTGCAGAAGGCCCTTGCGAATCCGGCCCGGCCTATGGTGGCCATCGTCGGCGGCTCCAAGGTATCCACCAAGCTTACGGTGCTGGAGGCCCTGTCGGAGAAGGTGGACCAGCTCGTGGTCGGAGGCGGCATCGCCAACACCTTCCTGGCGGCCACCGGCCACAACGTGGGCAAGTCGCTCTGCGAGCACGACCTGATCCCCACGGCCAAGGCCCTGATGGAAAAGATGTCCGCCCGTGGCGCCAGCATCCCCATCGCGGTGGACGTGGTGTGCGGCAAGAAGTTCGACGAGCACGAGCCCGCGGCCCTAAAGGACGCCAAGGACGTGGCCGACGACGACATGATCTTCGACATCGGCCCCAAGTCTGCCCAGCAGCTCGCCGACATCATCGCGAAGGCCGGCACCATCGTGTGGAACGGCCCGGTCGGCGTCTTCGAGTTCGACCAGTTCGGCGAGGGCACCAAGACCGTCTCCATGGCCATCGCCAACGCCTCGGGCTTCAGCCTGGCGGGGGGCGGCGACACCATCGCGGCCATCCAAAAGTACGACATCTACGACAAGGTGTCCTACATCTCCACCGCCGGCGGGGCCTTCCTGGAGTACCTGGAGGGCAAGACCCTGCCCGCCGTGGCCATGCTCGAGGCGCGGGGCAAGGACTAAGACCCAAAGGCCGAGGGCCAAGCCGAATCTCGCCGCGGCCCTCGCCACTCGCAACTCACAGATGCCCAGACGTACCAAGATCGTCGCCACCCTGGGGCCGGCCACCGATGCCACCGAGGTCATGGACGGCATGCTCGCCGCAGGGGTCGACGTGGTGCGCCTGAACCTCTCCCACGACACCCACGCGCGCCACCGCGCCCGTGTCGAGGCCATGCGCGAGCGCTGCGTGGTGGCCGGCAATAACCGCCAGGTGGCGGTGCTGATGGACCTGCAGGGGCCCAAGATCCGTATCGGCCGATTCTCGGACGGACCGATCGCGCTTGACGCTGGGGCGGCCTTTGCCATCGACGCGGCTTGTCCCCTGGACGCGGGTGACCTGGGCCAGGTCGGCACCACCTACCCCGAGTTGGCGGCTGACGTCCGCCCGGGCGATACCCTGCTGCTCGATGACGGGGCCATCGAGCTCCAGGTGGAGTCGGTGGTTGGCGGGCGCATCGGCTGCACCGTCGTGGCGGGAGGCAAGCTCTCCAATAACAAGGGCATCAACAAGAAGGGCGGCGGTCTGTCGGCCCCGGCCCTCACCGACAAGGACAAGGACGATATCCGTTTCGCCGCCGAGATCGGCGCCGACTACCTGGCGGTCTCCTTCGTGCGCAACGGCGACGACATCCGGCTGGCCCGGGAGCTGTTCGAGGAGGCCGGGGGCAAGGGCGGCATCGTCGCCAAGATCGAGCGCGCCGAGGCCCTTCATGCCATCGACGACATCATCGAGGCCGCCGACATCATCATGGTGGCCCGGGGGGATCTCGGGGTCGAGATCGGCGACGCGGAGCTCCCCGCCGTACAGAAGCGGCTGATCCACCGGGCGCGGGAGCTGAACAGCGTCGTCATCACCGCTACCCAGATGATGCAGTCCATGATCGAGAACCCCATCCCCACCCGGGCGGAGGTCTTCGACGTGGCCAACGCGGTGCTGGACGGCACCGACGCGGTGATGCTCTCCGCCGAGAGCTCGGTGGGCAAGAACCCCGCCAAGGTGGTGGAGGCCCTGGACCGCATCTGCTACGAGGCGGAGAAGCACGTGACCCGCTCGGGGCACCGCTTGAACTCGGTCTTCGGGCGGGTGGACGAGGCCATCGCCATGGCCGCCATGTACACCGCCAACCATCTCGGGGTGAAGGCCATCGCCGCCCTCACCGAGACCGGCTCCACGGTCAAGTGGATGTCGCGCATCAGCTCCGGCATCCCCATCTATGCCATGACCCGGATCGCGGAGACCAGACGCAAGGTCCGGATATTCCGCGGTGTCTATCCGGTAGCATTCGATGTCGCCACCACGGACATGCATCAGGTCAACGCCGAGGTCATCGAGGAGCTCAAGCGCCGGGGCACGGTGAAGGATGGCGACCTGGTGATCATCACCAAGGGCGACCGCTCGGGCGTGGAAGGCCAGACCAATATCCTGAAGATCATGCGGGTCGGCGAGCACCGCTTTCGCAGCGATGACTGATCCGCCGTGAAGCCCGCTTCGCAGCGTCCCTAGCAAACACGAGGAGAACCACTATGGCCCTGATTTCACTGCGTCAGCTGTTGGACCACGCCGCCGAGCACGGCTACGGCGTGCCGGCCTTCAACGTCAACAACCTGGAGCAGATGCGCGCCATCATGGAGGCGGCCGACGAGACCGACTCCCCGGTGATCGTCCAGGCCTCCGCCGGGGCGCGCAAGTATGCGGGTGCCCCCTTCCTGCGCCACCTGATTCTGGCCGCCATCGAGGAGTGGCCGCACATCCCGGTGGTCATGCACCAGGACCACGGCACCTCCGCGGCCGTGTGCCAGCGCTCCATCCAGCTCGGTTTCAGCTCGGTGATGATGGACGGTTCGCTCGGCGAGGACGGCAAGACCCCAACCTCCTACGAGTACAATGTCGACGTCACCCGCACCGTGGTGCAGATGGCCCACGCCTGCGGCGTCTCGGTGGAGGGTGAGCTGGGCTGCCTCGGCTCGCTTGAGACCGGCATGGCCGGCGAGGAGGACGGCATCGGCGCCGAGGGCACCCTGGACCACAGCCAGCTCCTGACCGACCCGGAGGAGGCCGCGGACTTCGTGAAGAAGACCGGTGTGGACGCGCTCGCTATCGCCATCGGTACCTCCCATGGGGCTTACAAGTTCACCCGTCCGCCGACCGGCGACATCCTGGCGATCGAGCGGGTCAAGGAGATCCACGCCCGCATCCCGAGCACCCATTTGGTGATGCACGGCTCCTCCAGCGTGCCCCAGGAGTGGCTCAAGATCATTAACGAGAACGGCGGCGACATGGGTGAGACCTATGGCGTGCCCGTGGAGGAGATCGTCGAGGGCATCAAGCACGGGGTGCGCAAGGTCAACATCGACACCGATCTGCGCATGGCCTCCACCGGCGCCATCCGCAAGTTCCTGGTGGAGAACAAGAAGGAGTTCGACCCCCGCAAGTACTTCATCGCCGCCACCAAGGCCATGAAGCAGATCTGCAAGGACCGCTACGAGGCCTTCGGGACCGCCGGCAACGCGAGCAAGATCAAGGTCCTCTCCCTGGAGGCCATGACCACCCGCTACGCCAAGGGCGAGCTGGATCCCAAGGTCAATTGATGCCTGGCGGCTAACGCCGAGCACAACGAAGGGCGCCCTCGGGCGCCCTTTTTTGTGCCTCCAGCGTAATCTCCATGGGCTCGGGGCCAGTGCCACCGCCGGGTGCCGCCATGCTTGACAGCATCGAGGGGCGCCGAGGCCGAGTCGCCGCCTTGCACAGAGGTATGCGCCCGCGGAGCGAGCTACCAGGGGCGGCGGGGATGACTGACGTCCGCTGAAGGCGGGGTATCAGCCGCCGTTCGCGCGATCCGTGGCTCGGGTCAAAGCAGGGGCCTCACCGATCCCCGCCAAAGGTGCGTTGCCCACCTGCGACATCTTCTTACTGCTCCGGGAGCAGTGGCACCACCGCCTCGATGGAATCCCGCTGGGCCAGGCTCTCGGCGGCCAGCCGGCCGATGGGCACGAGCCCAGGACCTGCTG
>JBLMWY010000305.1:0-10189 GCA_050257475.1 Bdellovibrio bacteriovorus | reverse complement strand
CCAACCGAATCCGGGCAGAGGCCACCCCTGCGAGGTATCCTCCAAGACTGCGCATAACAAACCTTATGTAAAGTCCTAGATGCAGCAGCTACAAGGTCCAGGCGCCGCAACGACTTTACATAGCACAACGAACCAGTGGCCGACGATCCGCGTTGCCGGTGTTTACCCTTTCACGTCGCGACCGGCGGCCTTCTCCAGCAGCTCCAGAACGCGCGCATCCGGAAAGGCACTGTGGCGAGTCTGTGCGGGCCGATTACCTACCGGCCGCATGGAAGGCAAGGCAGTCGGCCTGCCGGATCCCTGGAGAAGCCGACAGCCGTACTGCCGCGGTCCCCACTGGAAGGCGAAGGTCTCGGAGACCTCGCGCCAAAGCGCGCCAGGGCGACCTAATCCATGATTGGCCCCCAAGCAGGAGCATTCGCAGGTGTGGCCTTGCGCGTTCCAACAGGCCGGCGCACACCTCTGCTGCTCCCGGTAAGGCTGGATCACGTACACCCGCCCAAACCGCCGCAGCGCCCGCTCGATCACGTCGTCGAACCAGCTCTTAGGGACGCTGCGGCACTTGAAGCGCGTATCCCAGCGGGGTCTGCCGCGATGCTCGCCGCGCAGCCAAGAGTCGGCGTCCTCGATGGCCGACAGGGTTACCAGCACCCGCGGGCACTTGTGTGTGCGGACCACCACCGGAATCTCACGTTGATACCAGATAGCGAGGAGCCGGGGATCGCGCTGCTCCTCGGCCATCTGTTCCCGGTCGTTCATGCCGACGGATCCTCCTTGCGACCCATGGATCGCCGATCGCAGCGTGGACCCCTCATCGCACGATGCGCAAACCGGCGCCAGGTGCCGTTGCCCCGAGGCCATAAAGGGTGCGCACCTCCTCCTCGTAGAGGTGCATGAGCCGTCCCAGCTGCGCGGGGTTGAACCCAAGCTCGCCGGTGTGGTAACGCACCATGGCGACGAGGATGCTCGGCGCTTCGGCTGGAAAATCGAACTGCCCAGGCTCCTTGGTACGGTACCGGGCAAGGGTCCGGGTCCACAGCTGTCGAGACTGGTACTCAGTGATGGCCCCGAGCTGCTTCGCCCGCATCGCGAGGGCCCCCATGGACACGCGCCACTCGAGCTTAAGAGCGCCTAAGCGGGCGAGCGATAGCCCTCCGGTCAGGCTGGGACGAATATCGCGGGCAGGCATGAGCAGCGCCGAGGCGAACGCGTTGGCCTCCTGCTCCAAGTTGGGGGTGGGCACGCGGTGCATCACGATGTGCCCGATCTCGTGGGCGAGCGTGAACCGCTGGCGGTCCGCCGGCATATTGCGATTGAGGAAGATACAGGGTGGTAGGCCCGGGGCGCGTTGCGTGACACCGTCGACCGAACGACCGTCGAAGTCGCTCGGCACTACGATGCAGCCCGCCCGCTCGACGACCTCGACAAGGTTGCGCAGTGGCCCATTGGGGATCATCCAAGTGCGCCGCACGAACTCGGCAATCTGCTCGGGGTTGTCGTAATCCTCGACATCCATCCTTGGCAGCTCCAGCTCGGCGCGAAACTCGAGCGACCGCAGCAGCCGCCGGATCTGCAGCAAGCGCAGGTTCATGTCCGCTTCCAGCTGCGCCAGCGGACGCTGGCCGACGCTCGCTCGCTTGCGATAGAGCGGATGCACAGAGATCGGCAGCCCAACCACCCGGTCGCTTTCGGCGAAGAGTGAAGACGGATAGCGCAATGCCTGCCCGAGCTTATCGAGCACGCCCGGCGCGGGTTCGGCGTTGCCGCTCTCCAGCTTGGAGATGGTTCCTTGCGATACCCCGGACAGGGCGTGGAGTTCCTCCTGACTCAAGCCCCTCGCCTGTCGGGCGACTCGAAGCAGGTCGGGATTGAAGTAGGCGGACATGGCGGCTTTACTCGCGTCGATTCGGATTGCCCTGCGTCACTTCTCCTGACGAAGGCTGCGGCGCGCTGTCGCCACGGGGGCGCAGCAGGCGGTCCAGCGATGTGCGCGGCCCGGGATCGGCCGGTACCGGCAACGCGCTTGGCCCGGATTCGCTCGCCAGCAGGCTGTAGCTCCATTCGATGCGCTCGCCATTGCGGCATACGACATTGATGTCCGCAAGATCCGTCGCGTCCGCATTCAGCGTGTACTGGACCTGAACCCGTTGCACGGCAGCGATGTTGGGAAGCGGCTCCTGCGGGTCGTGGAACTTCAGTGCTGCCGTAGTTGGATAGTTACACGAGTAGCCTGCTACGTCCGCTTTCTTGAACCGAACGACGAGGCAACCATCAATGACCAGCCAGAAGGAGCCGTGCGACCGGTGGAAATGGGCACTAGGATCTCCGTCCAATGCGGTGAGAGCGTTGGCAATGATCTCCTCCCAGACGAAATTTGCGCGCCCTCGCGCGGTCCGCCATCGGGCGGCATAGGGGCTGCGCGCCCAAGTCCGCCACGCGTCGAGCACGATCTGGCGGATTGCCGCGTGGTAGGGATCAAGAGCCTCGCGAACGTGATCGATCTGGGGCAGCAAGGCGGCATCTCCGGCGACTGAACCGGGAAGGAGCATAGGGGACGACAGTCTGCGTGTCAAAATATTCCGCAAATTATTCCTGCCCAGGTTTCAGGATACGACACCTCTCGTCGGGGCCGAGCACACCCGAACGGAGTGGGAGTACATGAGGAGAACAGGGAGCCGAAATCAGGCAAGCACGCCCTGCATGCCTCAAGTAACCGTCGCTGGCCATCACTGGGGACAGAGACAACTTCGTAGTGGGTCTTTCTTGCATTGCCTCACGGCTTTCGACATCACTCGCGCCAATCGGCTGCTAGATGTTCCGTCCCGCAAGATTATGTCTCTCGGAGAAACTACCCTCTGTTCCGTGCCCGGGAGGTTTTGCGGCAGAACGGCCCCTTCCCTATCCAGTGGGAAAGCAGCGACGAAAAAGAGAGCGCCGATCTATGGCGCCGGCTGGAGATGCCGGAACGCTGGTCCGTTCCTGATGCCCTGACCGGCCTGGAGCCGCATTGCGACGTGCCGGCGATGCGGACTGTCCGGGAGTGGGTCGCGCAACAGAGGCGCATCCTGGGCGTCCAGGAGGTCACGGCGGAGGAGGTGAGGCGCAAACTCAACCGGACACTTGCGGCGCGCCGCCGGTACGGCGGCCGCGCGCAGGCGGAGTTTGTCGCCATGACGATACCGCAGGCGAAGAACCGCGAATTCGACCACGTGGTCGTCATCTGGCCTTACACAGTCCCGAACGACGATGAGCAGAAGCGCCGCCTGCTCTATAACGCAATCACACGGGCCAAGCGCAGTTGCCATGTCCTCGTTCAGGCTCAGAAGTTGTGTGACGCGCCGCCATTCGTTGGGTGACGTACGGCCCTTGGCGAGAAAGGCGTGCGGCTGCCTACATCAGTCCAAGCACGGCAAGGGAGCAAGTGGTTTCGGCGACGCTGACGTGATCGATGGCGCGCACGTCCACGAGGCTCAAGGCGTTCCTGCGGGCTAGTGTCTCAAAAAGTGCTCGGCAGGGGTCGGAATCAATTTATGCTGGTCGGCCAGCATAATCTCAGGAGACCGGTCGCACCGTCGCCGGCATGGCCTCGGGGTCGCGCACGTTCACCGGCGTCGGCGCCATCCACTTGACCTTGTAACCCCTCCGACCCTCGCCGATACGGAAGGTATGCCAGTGCGCCCGGCGGATGTGGGCGCGGGGTCTGGCACGCTCGCCCTGCCCAGCACCAGCGCCAGGCTCTCCCGAGGACTCGGCGCGCCGCAACGCCGCCCCCAACCGTAAGCCCACGTCCCAGGCGATCGGCCGGTCCGGCGGGAACAGCCGCGGACCGCGCTTGGTGCGCGTGGGGGTCGGGGCCGAAGGACGACGGAAACCATCGCCGATCTCGGCGTTCTCCGCGCACAGATAGAGCACCAAGGCGACCAGGGGCCGAACCTCCTCGAGGAGTCGAGCTGGATCGGGCTGGCGCATACCGAGGTCCGGGAGACCCATCGCCTCCAGCCGGCGCCGACCGCTCTCGGCGAGACGATCCAGGGCATCGGCCAAAGACCCTTCACCCAGGATCAGGGGAACCGGCACCAGACCCCTCACGGGATCGAGCGCGAGCCCCGGCGCTTCGGCCATGTCGAGCACCAAGCGCAGCTCGTCGGCGCCGCCCCCGTCCTCCCACTCAAGATGCGCCCAGAAGCCATGCAGCGCCCGCCCTTCCCAGATCCGGCCGGGGGTCTCGATGTAGACGCACCACTCGGGGAGCCGGTAGAGCAGCTCGATCGGCAGCTCGCCCTCCAGAGGCGTCGCGGCGACGGCCTCCGCGACCGTGGGATCGAAGCGATAGACGCCCTGCGTGACCCGCCAGGCCGCCAAGGCGGCAACGATGCCGACGTGATGAATGTGCTCCAGCGGTACGCGCCGGTCGCCCCCGCCGCTCAGGATCGCGTAGGCCCCCTGCATCGGCAGAAAGCACCAGTCCGGCCATTCCGGGAAATCCGCGGCCCGCATCGCACGCAAGCGGTCCACGGCAGGCCACAAGGTGGGGTAGACACGGCCAACGGCGGCCAGGATCTCGCGTGGGCGGGCGCTCGGCGCCGCTGGCGCCGCACTCACGGACGGCTCTCGCCCGCCCGCTCGCCAAGCTCCATCCCGAGCCTGGAGCGGGCCAGCGCCGCGAACTGAGTCCATTCCCCCTGATCGAGCCCGGCCGCCATGCCCAGGCGGCTCAGATTTGCCCGCAGATCCGCTTCAGCCCCGAGGTGCATGCTGTGTCCGACGCCCTCCTGCTCGGCCGGCCAGCCCAGTACATGACCATCCGGGGTCACCTGCACGTCCATCAAGGTCGGAGTGGTGTACTCGCGCTCCAGCACGAACCTTAGGATCGCAGCCATCTGGAGACTCATGTTGGGGAAGCGCTGAGGATCGAGCTTGCGATGCAGGCGATTGTCCATATGGGCGGGGCGATACTGCTCAGGGTGAGACGGGTTCTGTGGTCTTACTGCAGCGCCGGCTGACCGGTCGCGGGACAAACCCGCCGGTATACGCGGCTCAGTGCCAGGCCTGACGGGAGGCCATCAGGGACCTCTGTGTCGACCAGAATCCGCACCGCCTGCGGACTCGCCAGATGAGCCACCACGACGTCTAGGCTAGGCGGCATGGAGGCGCCCCCGCAACATTACACCTGGATCAACCCTACGAAGGCCCGCTACTACCAGGTCCACTTGGCTCAGGATCTGTTCGGGGACTGGACGCTCCGCAAGGTCTGGGGCGGCATCGGGTCCCGCCGGGGCGGGATGCGCCACACGGGGCTCGCGTCCCACGAAGACGGCGTCGAACAGGTCCGTGCGATTGCCAAGCGCAGAGCCCAGCGCGGCTACCAGCGCGTCCTTGCGCCCTGATCGGACCGACGAGTCAGCTCTCCCGGACCGCCCCGATGCCGATGAGCTGGTCCAGGAGGGCAGACCTGGCGCCGAGCGGAATCACCCAGTTTCGGTACGGCGCACCCTTCCAGCGACCTCCGAACGACTTGGCGATGGCCTTGAGCATCGGGTTTACCCGCTCGTTGTAGGGCCACCAAAGACACAGCCCCCAGCTCTGGACCACCAAGTGGACCGGTACGGTGAACAGGCGAAGCCGGATTCGCTCCGGAGCAGCCGCGGCCAGAACCGGCTTCTCAAAGGCCTTCGCCATCGCCTCGCATCGGACCTGCTCGTCCAAGGCCCGCAGGTCTGGGTGAAAGATCCAATGGCGGTTCCCTGGACACTCCAGGACCTCCTGCCGGAGGTTGTCCCAGGTCCAGGAGTCGTGCAGGGACGGGTCGAGCACGATCTCGAAGCACGCCGCACCGAGATCAGCCAACGCCTGGCACTTCGCATCGTCCACCAAGTGCGTAACCGCGACCTCAATGAAGATCGGGTCCCCGTCATGGGTTGCCGCGACATCGATGCGCAGAGTCCCGAAGGCCACCTCGGGACGAGTCCCGGCAAGCGTCCAGGTCTCCGCCGGGCGCGCCAAGGCTGCCTCGCCGAGTCCGCCATCATCCAACCGATGGGAGGCCCGGGCCTCCAACGCTGGGACCAGGATCGCCCCCTCTTGAACGATCAATTGCTTTGCAGCCAGGTGCAGCGCCCCCTCGGCGGCGGCCCCGCAGTCCCCACCGCTCGCATGGGCGAAGTGCCAGGCACGCACCTCCCCCTGGCGAGCAATCAGTACCTCCCCGCACTCTGGACAGCAGCAGTCGCATGCCTTGCCGCGGCTCACGTCCTCCACCGACACTAACCGACCATCCGAAGTCATCCCGAACGATTGAAGCAGATTCATGGTTTCCATCGATGCCGCCCCTACCGAAATCACGTTGATGAAAGAAGCGATGGCAAAGGTGGCAGGGGCCGGCGCCGGGAAACAGGGACCCAACCGGTTAGAAACCGTGTGGAACCCCGAAGAGGCCGCTCGAATGGCGACCATCGTTGAGCGGGTTGCGGGAGACTGGGAGGAGCGCTCGCACGCCGTGAAGGTTCTGCGCGCCCTCTGCGATCTGGCGGCGCAGGCGCCGGAGCGTCTCGATCCCAGCCGCGACCCTGATGAGTGGGGTTTTCTCGCCATGGAGATCGGCGAGGCCCTTCGCCGCTTCAGGATCCCGGGCGTCGAGGGATGGGCCACCGATCCCGAGAAGGCCAAGAGCCGCATGACCGAGCACTGGCCCAAGCTCCAAGAACTCTGGAAAAGACAACGCCCCACCATTGCGGACCGCCTCGATGCGGAGGGCATCGCATTCCGGCTGCGTCCGGACCTTCGGCCAGGCGGCGGTGCGGGCAAGAGCAATAGATACGGCCTCCGGTTCGATGCCCACGAGAACCAGGTAGGCGAAGAACAGCCGCGCGATCTAGACCTGCTCAAGGTCCCGCAAGTGCGCTATCGCCGGCAAGACATCTCCGGCAACCGCCTTGTGCACTGGATGTCGGACCGGGGTCTCTACCTCGGTGGCTGGGGCGGGCGAATCTTCCTCGGCGTATTCGCGATCCTGCTGGTGTGTACTGGCATGTGGGCCTGGCTGCTGCTGATCGGCATGGGCGCAGCATCGACGGCCCTCGCCTTCCTCCAGATCAGCCTGATCGGGGGCCTGACTCTGTGGATCGGGTACCAGTTTCTTGGCTGGCAGATGCGCCTCGCGGCCAACCGCATCGCCCCCGCCCCCTGGTTCTTTCAAGCCCTATCGAAACACGACGACTACCTGCTGGAGCTTCGCAGGAACGAGGAAGCCGAGCGGAACACCATGTACCTAGTACGCTATGTGGCCGACTGCCCCATCTGCGGAGCCAAGGGGCGCGACATGATCCATGTCGAATCCGGCCGGCTGGAATTCTTCGGCCGCCTCGTTGGTCGCTGCAACCGAGCGCCTAACGCGCATGTGTTCTCGTTCGACCACGTGGCAAGGCTCGGGCGATTTCTGCGCTGAAGGCGAACGACACCGATACCGCGTCGAGCGGCCGGAGCATCGATCATCTTCCAGGCTTGGTGAGCGAAGCACCCATCGAGCAAGGGAAAGATCTGGCGAGCTGCGCGTCTACCTCTGCCAAATCGTCGTCAAAGGCGCTATCTGAGGATCGCGTCTGTACTGAGGCCCGCAACGTCGTGCCACAGGCATATCAGCAGGCATCCACCCACCCGATGAGCTTCCCCGCGTAGGGCTGGTGCGCCCGCACCAACCCCCGGTGTTTCATCTCGCGCTCCACGGTCGCCTCGGCGACCTCGAGCAGATCCGCCTCTCCGGCGGTCTCCGCCGGCTCGGCGTTGAGTAGGTCCTCCGGGCAATGCTCCCAGGTGGGGATGCGGTTACCCTGCCGATCAACGGCAAGCCGCAGGATGGTGCGTCGGGTCTGGTTCTGGTCACCGGTCCACTCCACCGCCCAGATCGACAGCGCCCCTTCGCGGTCGTCCGGGGAGTGCACCGCCAGACCGATCTCGTCGGGTGGCAGGGTGCGATAGCTGTCCAGAAAGCGGCTCACCAGGGGGTGATCGAGACCGAGCAGATTCAGGTCATCGTCGGCATTCGCCTGTTCCCTGTCCGTCGAGAAGACCAGCCGCCGATGCTCGTGGGGGATCGTGATCTCATAGCGATCTCCGTCCAACGCCCGAAACCGCCAACCCTCGAGCTCCACTGCACGCTGCGTGAAGCCGACCAGTTGCCGGACGGCGTCCGCGGTCTTGGCCAGCGGCGCGTAGTCGTCCAGGCTGAAACGGTCAAGGTCCTGGAACAGCTCGAACACCACATCGCGTGCCTCGGCCGCGTTCGACATCGCAGCCTCCAGCTCGAGGCGGGTGCGCTTCAGCTCCGGGTCTTGCAGGGCCTGGGCGTAGAGCGCCTGGTAGTTGATCCGCTCCGAAAGCTGCCCGAGGATCTGCCCGCGCAGGTCCTCCGCCACGTTGCCATGCTCGTCGACCTTGCCCAGCGCACGGCCGATGTCGGATAGCTTGTCGTCCAGCAGCAGGAAGATCCGCCCCTCGATGGTGTCTCCCAACACCAGGTTGTAGACCTGCGCCGTGTCCCGCTGTCCGTAGCGGTGGATGCGCCCGATCCGCTGCTCGACGTCCATCGGATTCCACGGCAGATCGAAATTGAACAGCACCCGGGCATGCTGCAGGTTGATGCCCTCGCGTCCAGCCGCGGTCGCGATCAGCACCCTGGGACCATCGGCGCGCTTGAAGCGCCGCTCCGCGGCCAGCTTGCTGCCGTGGTCACCGCCCTTCAGCACCACCACTCCCTGGCCCGGATACAACCGCTCGATCTCTGTACCGAGCATCTCCACCGTACCCAAGTAGGTGGCGAACACCACCACGCGCTCCTTCGGGTTCTCCCGCCACAGTACGCCGAGCGCCGTCAGCAGCTTCTCGACCTTGGTCTCGGTCATCTCCGGGAACAGATTCAATAGGGCCTTGATGCGGCTGCGCTCCTCCGGCAGCGCGAAGGCTACGGCGTTCATCGCCGCGTCCTCGGCGGCTGCCGTGTCCAGCTCCTCGCTGAAGGTATCTGAGGCGAGGGCGAGCTGGTCCTCATCCATCTTCTTGAGCAGCGCGCGCTTGAGATCCGTCAGGAGTCGGTCCACCTCCAGGTCCGCCATGCGGTCGGTCCCGAGCTTCCACTCGAAGCGGATCATCTCCCGGGCCTCTTTGAAGGCCGCGTCCCGACCGTCGATGTCCAGCGCCGAGTCGCACACCAACCCCTCCTGGACCGTCAGGGCGATCAAGCGCCGGCGCAGCGTGCGGTGGACCGCCGCGAAGCTGGAGGCGGCGATCTTCTGAAAGATCGTCATCACGAACCCGAGCGCCCGGCCCTTGCCACCCTGCTGCTTGGCCAACGCAAACCCATCGCGCAGGTAGTCGTTGAGCGCCAGGTAGAACCGGCGCTCGGTGTCCGACATGACGAAGGCCTCGGTGTGCACCCAGCGCCGGGCGAACAGCGTCGAGCCATCCGCGCGGCAGGCATCCGCCTTGGTGCGCCGGAAGACGATGGGATTGAGGCGGTGGCGCTCCTCAACCATCTCCCGGTCGTCCTGGAACAGCGTCGGATCGAGGAGCTGGATCAGTTTGAAGAAGCGAAAGTGGTCGCCCTGGTGCGGTGTCGCCGAGAGCAAGAGCAGATCCCGGGCATGGTCCCGCAGGGCCTCGCCCAGCCGGTAGTTCGCCGTCTTCTTGACCTTGCCCCCGGAGCGGTAGGCCGTGAGGTGATGGGCCTCGTCGAACACCACGAGATCCCAGGGGGGCGCTTCCAGCAAACGCTTCACCCGCGCGGGGCGCTTCAGGGTGTCGATGCTGGCGATCAGGCGGTCATGCTTGGCGAAGGCATTGCTGCGCCGGTCGTTGACATCGCCCTCGCGGCCGAACACCTCGAAATCGAGGTTGAAGACCTCGTTCAGCTCCCGATGCCAGTTGTTTACCAGCCCGGCCGGGACCACCATCAGCGCCCGCACCAGCTCCCCGCGGCTCGCCAGCTCGCGCAGGATGAGTGCTGTCTCGATGGTTTTGCCGAGGCCCACCTCGTCGGCGATCAGAAACCGCCGCGGCGCCGCCGTCGCGACCCGGTGGGTGAGCACCACCTGATGGGGCAGCAGGTCGATCTTCGCGGAAGTCAGCGCGGCGGCCGACTCGGACAACGGCAGCTCGTGCGCCTTCCAGCACAGCCAGGCCTTCAGCGCCCGCTCGT
>JBLMWY010000304.1:0-7170 GCA_050257475.1 Bdellovibrio bacteriovorus | reverse complement strand
GCGCACGTCGGAGGCAGTGCGATTGCGGTTGTCGGTCATGCAGTCGACCATCACCGCGACCCCTCCGGGACCATAGCCCTCGTAGCGGATCTCCTCGTAATCCTCACCCTCGGTGGCCCCAGCACCGCGTTTGATGGCGCGATCCACCGTGTCGCGGGGCATGTTGGCCCCGAAGGCCTTGTCCATGGCGAGCCGCAGGCGCGGGTTGGCATTCGGGTCCCCCCCGCCGGCACGGGCAGCCACCGTGACCTCGCGGATGAGCTTGGTCCAGACCTTGCCCCGCTGCTTGTCCTGGGCCGCCTTGCGATGCTTGATGTTGGCCCATTTGCTGTGACCGGCCACTTGATCGAACCTCCGATTGAGTCGTGTCCGCCCCCGAGGTCAGGTCGACCCCAAGGTACCCGCCAGGACTGCCGCCCAAGTGACGCTCAGGGCGGCCACCAGGGGCCTGCGAGGAAGGCGCTAAGTCTATCACCCCCCTACCGATCCGAACCAAATGACGCAACGGTTCGCGGTCTCTGGATGGCCCGTCCTGCGGCCAGGCTCGCCCGCAATCGGATCTTGGAGGGGATGGCCAGGACCTCCCCGCGGGCATCGGCCACGGAGACCCAGCCACCTTCGGGGAGACACAAACCCTCCCTGGGCCTTTGGGGCCAGGGACCAGATCGAGGGGCCCAAGGGCCCCAGGGGCTAAGCGCCTTCCGGGGATAGCGAATCTAGGGTCGCGGGACGGGAGGCGAAGAGGTTGAGCCCGAGCTCGGCCGACAGGAAGCGCGCGGCGAGCTGACCACGGACGCTATTGCCGGCCCCGTCGAGGGGTGGCGAGAAGCTGGCCAGGGCCCCCTTGCCCGGGGCAACGGTGATCAGGCACCCGCTCACCCCGCTCTTCCCCGGCAGGCCCGTCTCGTAGAGCCAGTCGCCGGAATTCTCGTAGAGTCCGGCGGTCACCATGACGGCCAGGACGTGCTGACAGTGGATGGCATCGATGACGGGCTCGCCGGTCATCGGATTGACGCCGCCGTTGGCCAGGGTCGCGGCCATCACCGCCAGGTCCCGGGCGGTGACGCTGAGCGCGCACTGTCGCGTGTAGAGATCCGTGGCCTCGATGGGATCGAAGTAGATCCGCTGGTAACCCGCGAGCAGGGCCGCCACGTCCAGATTGGACTGGTTGGTAGCCGCCTCCGAACGATAGACCGCCTCGTCCAGGTCCAGCCGGCGCCCCGCGAAGCGGGAGAACCCGTCCCGGATGAAGGACCATTTGGCCTCGGCGCTCTCGCCCGCTGCCAGGCTGGTGGTGGCGATGGCCCCGGCGTTCACCATGGGGTTGGTGAGCCCGTCGGCGCTGCGCTCCACGGCGATCACCGAGTTGAAAGGCAGCCCGGTGCTGTTCACCCCGAGCTTGTCCCGCGCCGCTCCCTCCCCAAACGCCTGGCACACCAGCGCGAACATGAATGGCTTGGACACGCTCTGGATGCTGAAAGGATGGTCGCTGTCTCCTACCGCGTAGAGCCCCCCCTGGGTCCCCGCCACGCAGATCCCGAAGAGGTGGGGAGGCACCGCCGCCAGGGCGGGGATATAGTCCGCGACCCGCCCCTCGCTCACCGACCCAAAACGGACATGGGCCTCGCCGAGCAGGGCTTGGACGAGGGCCGGGTCCGGGAGCTGACCGGTGGAGATGCAGTTGGGGTGCTCGGTCATGACGTTCAGTCCGCTGTCGATCGGCTCCGGCCGTCCAGCGCGCGCCGCCTCGCCATCCTTCGCGTCCATCGCGCGCTTCGCGTTATTCGCGGAGTGATGGTCTGACTCCGCTCACCGGCACGGGCAGAAGTAGGCGAGCGCCGGCACCAGGCCTCAGGCAAGCATCTGGGGCGTCGACCCGGGCTCATCACCCGCCGCCAGGATGGGCTGCTCCCAGGGAAAGCGTGGGAGTCCGTGGAAGGCCTCGCGGAAACGCGCGCCCCAGTCCCGCGTGAGGGCACGCAGCTCCTCGGAGTCCGCCTCCAGCTTGAGCCGCTGGGAGGGGCCTAGCTGGTCCCGGGGACAGATGGCCACCTCGTAGGGCGGGCCCACGGTCAGGTTGGAGCGCGCCGTCCCCACCAGGGAGACCAGGCAGACCCGGGCCCCGTCGTCGAGGGACAGGCCCGGGTGGACGATGTGGTCGAGTGCCGGCTTGCCGTACTTGCTCTCGCCGATCTGCAGATAGGGGGTCTCCGGGGTCGCGGTGATCCAGTTACCTTGCGGATAGATCAGATAGAGTCCCGGTGCCTGGCCGGCGATCTGGCCCCCGAGGATGAAGGTCGCCTCTACGCCCGCTCCCACCTGTCGCAACGCGGGGCCGTGCTCGTTCTGCACCGCGAGCGACACCTGACCCACGTAGGTCGCGGCCTCGAAGAGATAGCCGACGTTCAAGAGGGTCTGGGCCGGCACCAGCTCAGACCCGCCGCCGCTGGCCCCCAGGGCCCGATCCAGGTCCCGGCGGATACGCGCCAGCACCTCCTGGGTGGTGGCCAGGTTACCCGCCGCGAGCAGGACAAAGAATCGGTCCGGGGCCGGCTGGAAGAGGTGCAGCTTGCTGTAGGACGAGATGTAGTCCACCCCCGCGTTGGTGCGGGAATCCGAGGCCAGCACCAGGCCGTCGTTGAGGCAGAGTCCGACACAATAGGTCATGGGTCTCGGTTCTCCAGGCTGTGGATCAGGCTCGAAACGGTGATTGGTCCGTGAAGAACACGAAGGAGCGAAAGACGCGAATCTGCGCTTGGGCGACGGCAGAACCAGGTCCGCCGGCAAGGCCAGGTCCTTCAGGCTCCCTCCCTATTCGCGTTCCTTCGCGGACTGAAGCTCAGGGTCCCGTCCATGGCCCTACCGATCAGGCCGCCCCGAGGCCACGGGCGCCGCCTCGTCCGCCGCCAGGATCTGGGCCTCGAGGTCCGCGGCCTCCTGGGACCCGGGCGCCGCGTAGTTGAGGTTCTTGAAGAGGCTGGTCATGCGGGTGAAGTGCTGGCGCACCGCGGCCTTGTCCTCGAAGGCGTAGTCGCGCTTGGCCACGTGGTAGACCCGGTCGAACAGGGCCTGCTGGCGGTCCAGGGGCATGGAGGCATCGATGGCGTCGAAGGCGTCCTGCTGCAGAAAGACCAGGTCCACAAAGCGGGCGGCCTCCATGACCACGTAGTCCTCCACGCTGATGCCCTCCTCCCCGGTCACCTGCTCCATGCGGGCGATCTCGTCACCCCGGGCCAGGAGTGCAGTCAGCTCATCCACCCGATCTGTCCAGTCCGCCGCCAGGTGCTCCGTCGCCCAGGGCTTGAGCTGCTGGCGGTAGCGGGACCAGGAGAGGAGCGGGTCGATGGCGGGGTAGAACCGCTTATAGGCCCGGTCGTAGGAGAGCCCGAGGAAGCACTTGACCGCCGCCAGGGTGGACTGGGTGACCGGCTCCTCGAAGTTGCCCCCCGCGGGGGAGACGGACCCGATGATGGTGAGCGCCCCCTGGGAGCCGTCGTTGGTCTGGATGAGCCCGGCGCGCTCATAGACCCCCTTGATGGCGCTGTCCAGGTAGGCCGGGAAGGCCTCCTCGCCGGGGATCTCCTCCAGCCGCCCGGAGGTCTCCCGCATGGCCTGGGCCCAGCGGGACGTGGAGTCGGCGATCATCAGGGTCCGCAGGCCCATCTGCCGGTAATATTCGCCGATGGCGATGCCCGTATAGATCGACGCCTCCCGGGAGGCCACCGGCATGGATGACGTGTTGCAGACGATGATGGTGCGGTCCATCAGTGAGCCGCCGGTCTTGGGGTCCTTGAGGCGGGGGAACTCGGTGATGGTCTCCACCACCTCGCCGGCCCGTTCGCCGCAGGCCACCAGGATCACCACGTCCACATCGGAGTGTCGGGCGATGAGGTTCAGCAGGACCGTCTTGCCCGCGCCGAAGGGGCCTGGGATACAGGCGGCGCCCCCCTGCACGATGGGGAAAAAGGCGTCGATGATGCGCTGGGTGGTCACCATGGGCCGGGAGGGGAAGAGCCGGGTGGAGTAGCCCCGGGCCAGGATGCGCCTGGGCAGGGGCTCGCGCACCGGCCACTCCTGGGCCAGGGTCAGCGTGCGCTCCGCCCCGCTCGCCGTCCGGATCCTGGCCACCGGCTCATCGACGGTGACGGTCCCATCGCGGATCCAGGAGACCTCGAATGCCTCGTCGAGATCGAAGGGGACCATGACCTTATGGACGATGGGCCCCTCCGGGACCGTGCCGATGGCGTCCCCGGCCCGCACCCGGTCGCCGATGCGCCGGGTGGCCGTGAAGGACCACTTGGTGCTGGGGTCCAGACCCGGGGCGGCCACCCCCCGGGGCAGGAAGGTCCCGTGACCGATGGCCAGGGCCTCCAGGGGATTCTGGAGCCCGTCGTAGACCTGACCGAGGAGTCCGGGCCCCAGCCGCACCGAGAGCAGGCGGCCGGTCTGCTCCACCGGGTCGCCCAGCCCTACGCCGCCGGTGCTCTCGAAGACCTGGGCGTCCGCCGCATCCCCCAGCACCCGCAGCACCTCGGCCTTGAGCCGCTGGTCCAGAGTCCGGGCCGGGCGGATATAGACCACCTCGTTCTTCACCAGGCGCCCCTGGGCCGTATCGGTCAGGCGCAGGCGGACTATGTCCTCCTGGACGGCGGAGATCTGGGCGGCGGTTTCTTGGTGATGGCTCTCGGTCATGCGGCATCCCGGATCCCTGAGGGATCAGCGACGGTGGGGCCGATGGGACGATCGGCGAGGGGTGAATCGGCGAGTGCCTGGTCGAGCAGCTCGGCGAAGCGGACGGCGGCGGCCTCGGCGTCGTAACGGGACCAGCGGTCGACCAGGGACCAGCGGAGCACGTACAAGACCACCGCCTCGAAATCGAAGTCGTGCAGGGCCAGGCGGCGCTCCCCCGCGGCCCAGGCGGCCTCCAGCACGATCCGCTCCAGGCCGGCCCGATCACCCGATTCCAGCTTCTCCTTGGCCGCCGCGATCCAGGGAAAGGCCCGGCCGACCCCGAAGTCGGGCACACCCCAGTTGGATCGGATGGTCTCCACGAAGCGACCATAGCCCCAGGGCGTACCGGGTGCCGGTGCCTCCTCCCCCGCGTGACGACGGCGCAGGGCCGCGATCAGGGTGCGGATCTCTAGCCGGTCCTGGGCCAGGGCACGGATGGCCGGGCTTCGCACCCCATCGATCACCGAGCGGGCCCGCGCGAGGAAGGCGGCCTCCTCCTCGGCCATGTCCAAGCGGTTCCAGGAGGCCAGCGAGCGCAGACGCTCCAGCTCCGCGTGGTCCTCGGGTGAGAGCTCCCGCAGCCGCCGCTCAAGACGGGTCTCGCTGATCGGCGGGGCTCGCTCCGAGAGCAAGGGGCCCAGGGCCGGGAGGCTCGCCATCAGCATCACATAGGGGGGGGCCTTCCCCATCATTGAACGACGCCCTCCAGCAGGGCCCGGAAGCGCGGCTGCAGGTGCATCAGGATGGCCTGGGCGACCGCCTGATCGGAGAGGTCCAGGCTCACCGCCCGGTCCGTCAGCTTGAGGCGGATGCCCCCCGCCTCGTCCTCGGCACGTAGAAAGGTGACACCCTCGCGCAGCCTCTGCGCGGCGGAGGCCGCGACGAAGTGGGCGAGCGTCCCCTCCCGCAGCGCCTCGGGCTTGCGGCGCAGATCATCGAGCCCGATCGCCGCCCGGGGCAGTATGACCTCCACCTGGCTGGCGTGGTCCACGCCGCCCTCGGCGCGGGCGCGCCCGACTACCTCCAGGATCATGCGCTGGAGCAGCGCCTCGTCGCGCAGGGCGTCCGAGACCGTCTTTCCCACATCCGCGGCGAAGCGCCGCTCGAGCTGGTCCTTGAGGTCCAGCACCGCGTCCCGTGCCGCCACCCGCAGGGCCTCCTCACCGGCCCGGCGTAGGGACTCGGACTCCCGCCGGGCCGCCTCGACCATGGACTTGGACTCGGCCTCGGCCTTCTCCAGGATCCGGTGGGCGCGGGCCTGGGCATCGGCCACCAGGCGCTGGGCCTGCGCGTGACCGGCGGTCACGCCCTCGTCCCGCAGGCGCGCGATCAGGGCATCGAGTCCGGAGGCGGTGGCCTGTGCGCTCGGATGATCAGCCATTGATGCCCCCGGCAAGCACCAGCGCGAACACGAAGGCGAAGACGGCGAAGCCCTCGACGATGGCCGCCGGGGCCAGGGACAGGCCGAAGATCTCCGGCTTGTTCTTGGAGGCGGCGATGGCGCTGGCGCAGGCCCGCCCCTGCCAGATTCCGCTGTAGAGGAGCGCGATGCCGGTCAGGGAGCCGATGCCGAACAGGGCCCCGGCCACATCGGGTGTGATGGGCTGCTGGAGCGAGAACATGACGACGATGCCGTAGATCACGTTGGACGACGGGATCGCCGAGACGCCGACGAAACGGCCGTAGCCGCTGTCGGTCTCCAGCATGGCACCGATCGCCGCCTGACCGGCGATGGCCACACCGATGGCGCTGCCCAAGGCGCCGAGGGCCATCGGCGCAAAGACGCCGAACCAGCCGAGCGCGACGACGAGCTCATTCACGCGGACACCTCCTTCTTCGCGAAAGATCGAAACGGATAGCCCTCTTCGGTCAGACCCCAGCCGAAGAACTCGATGTAGTTGAGCCGCAGCCCGTGCACCACCCCGCTCATGATGCCGAGCAGGAAGGTGACCCCATGGCCAAAGAGCAGGACCAGGAGGCCGAGCAGCAACCCGATGCCGGGGGTGGAGGCCCGGATGTCGGCGGCGAGCCCGTTGAAGGTGCCCGCGAGCGAGGCGCTGGCGAGCCCCAGGGCGAAGAGCCGCAGGTAGCTCAGGACGTCGCCGAACTGGCGGGTGATGCCCGTCAGCCCCTGGAGCCCGGCGAGCAGGCGCCGCGGCGCGCCGGCACCCGAGGCTGCGAGGGCAGAGCCCAGGAAGACGGCAACGAGACCGCCGATGACGCACCAGGTCCCCCAGTCGCGCCAAGCGTCACCTGCCACCCAGAGGGTCATGCCCCCCCAGATGGCGGCGATCCAGCCCAGGGGTGCCAGCGCACCCTTGATGCCGCGGGCGAGCCAGGCGACGGCCCCGTGGGCGATGGTGAGATGCAGGGCCCCGACGGCCACGGAGACGAACATCATGGTCTTGAAATCGGTGATGTCGATGACATCGAACCTGG
>JBLMWY010000303.1:0-2585 GCA_050257475.1 Bdellovibrio bacteriovorus | reverse complement strand
CGGCATACTCGACCGCCAGGGGCGGCGCGCCCGGGATCCAGCCCCGCTCGGTTCCCGCCGGGGCGACCGCCACATCGGGTGCGCGCAGCGTGCCCGGATCCGGGGTGAACCCTGCATCCACTCCGGCCCATTCGACGTCCGGGTCGGTCTCCAGGACCGTGGCCCCGGTGAGGTTGCGACCGGCGTGGTCGCGGCCCGCCGGCGCGCAGTAGATGGGGTGGCCGTTGCTCAGCTCGTAACGGTCGCCGTCCTGGAGCTGGTCGGCACGGAAGGGGCCGTGCTCGCCCTTGCTGGGTTGGGTGGCCATGGTGATCTCGCTTCAGGTCTCTTCACCCCTCATTAGCATCGACCGCCCCAATGGTCAACGGCTTAGGTCTCCGCGAAACGGGTCTGGAGGCTCCGCTCAGGGTCAGTTGACCCCCGCCACCGGGCGCATCTCCAGGTCGCAGGTGCCGCCCACGCGGGCATTGGTGAGGGTGCCACTATCCTGGCAGGACTCGCCTCGGTCCTTGATCCGGCAGCCGATCTCCACCGGCTTGCCGGCCTTGAGCCAGCTCGGGGTCTTGCGGTAGCGGCCGACGCTCTGGAAGCGGCAGCCGGCGGGGATGCCATAGGGTGGGCAGGAGGCTGGGTCCTTAAGGGAGACCTTGCGGGCATCCACCAGGAAGCCGGGGAAATCATCCTGGATGCGGATCCGGTCGCCCGTGGGCTCCTCGTCGAACTTGAAGAGCCGGAAGCCGTAGCCCTCGCCGGACTTGGTCCCGACCTGGATGCGAGTGTCGGCGATCAGGGCGAAGTCCCCGCCCTTGCGGGCCACGGCGCCCGACATGTACTCCACCCGGTCGTGCTTGGGGAAGCACTTGCCCATGGCCGGGGCGTGGTAGTAATGGCGCATGGAGGTCAGGTCCGCCAGCGACGTGCCGGGGAAGATCTCGCGCAGGTCCGACTCGCTGCCGTAGAGGATGCGCTCCACGTCACCGACGTTCTGCTCGTACATGGCCTGGATCTTCCGGTAGTAGTCCCTTTCCGCCAGGTCAGATCGCAGGAAGCAGGAGCTGAGGCCCGAGATCTGGGTCAGGTACTCGTCCCAGATGTTGTACTGGGTGACGGAGGAGGCGGCCCCCTGGAAGTCCCCCGGGAACCGGCACCCCTGGCCCCGCTGGCACTGGCCTACCGCCCGGTTGCGGATGGACAGCGCGATGATGTTGCGCTCGCAGCCCCCGTAGGCGTTGCAGCCGCGCCCGATGTGGCCCTCGTAGAGGGCGGTGCGCATCACGTAGTCCAGGTGCTTGGCACGCGCCAGCTCGGTGCTGGATCCGAGGCGGCCATTGGCGCGGATGAAGCCGTCCCAGGCCTGCTCCAGGGCACCCCGACGGCCGACCAGTGAGCGGTTGGCCTGCTCGCACTGGGGGGAGTCGTGGAAGGCGCGCACGATGCGGTCGAGATCCCCGGCGCCTGAGCTGCCGCCGCCCCGGCCGGAGCGGGGAGGATCGAAAAAGGGTGCCTTTTCCAAGGCATAGAGGTTGCGCACGTCGGTCACGTGCTTGACCCCCGGTCCGCAGTGATGGTTCTCGACCCGCAGCTGACCCCGTTCTTGCACCGCGCGCTTGAAGCGCTCCGTTGAGTCGCGATCGGCCTTGCGTGGGTCCACGACGACGTCAAAGCCCACATAGGGGGTGCCCTTGGAATCCGTCAGCGGGCTGCCGTTTCGGATCACCAGGCAAGGGATGACCGAGGTCCCCTGGGTCAGGGAGCCAGCGGGAGATCCGGCACCCGTGAATCCATCCGCCCGGTAGTAGGGCACCGTAAGGGGCCCGTTGAACTTGTAGACGGTCATCACCGGGGTAGCGGGGATGGCGGCCTGGAGCTGGGTGGCGGCGGCAAGGGCGAGGATGCCAAGGGGTATGCGCATGGGTTCGCGTCCTGGGGTCTGAGCGGAGACGGCTCCCTGGGGAACTGGCTCGGGTGGGCTGGCTGGCTATGGTAACTGGATTCCGCCGGACCCTGGGCCTCGTCGGGTCTGGGTCTTCCCACTGCCCAGGGGCGGCCGGGGAGCCCCGGATCTAGGGCAGCATCGTGCTTGACGGTGCGCTGCCGGCCGCCGTCGTCGCCCTGGGCACGAAGCCCGCCGCGGCGAGGGCGTCGGTGACCTTGGCGATCACCTCGCTGATGGTGGTCTGCTCGGAGCTGGGGTCGAGGGTCTGGGAGCGTCCCGACCAGATGAGGCGCTCGCGCTGCGTGTCGTACAGGTTGGTCTCGAAGGCGAGGAGCCGGAATCGGGCGTAGTAGCCGGGCTCGGTCACGTTGTCGTAGACCAGGCCATAGTAGGGGTAGAGACCGCCGTAGAGGCTCACCGTCACGTAGTTGCGGGCCGGCACCTGTGTCGTCTCGGCCGTGACACCCACCAGATGGGTGATGAGTACCGTATCGGCACCGGATGCGCGCACGGCCCGACGCACCGTGTTGGCGTCCGCGAGGTCGCCCTCGGGCAGCAGGCTGTGGCCGGGTCGGGCCTTGACCCCCCGCGCCCGGAGGGCCTCCACGAAGCTGTCCTCGTAGGCGCGGCGCACCGTCTCCTTGGCGGC
>JBLMWY010000302.1:0-3910 GCA_050257475.1 Bdellovibrio bacteriovorus | reverse complement strand
GCCTCCGTGTTCGTCCGATGCGGGTGCCGGACGCGGCGTCTCAGCATCGAGCCCGTGCGTCGCCAGTGCCGCAATACCGGCGACGTGCCGCCGTATGCCCAAGAGCAGCACGCCCGTGGCGCTCGGGAGGAGCGCCGCGCCGAGATAGACGAGCCTGAAGACGACAACCCTTGCTCACGCCGGCGCGCGGCGACATTCGCCGTGTATCCCGGGCCGTGGAGCCCGGCGCCGGCAGCGCAAGCCGGGACCAACGCGGCCGCCGCCGTGCTCATGGGCGCTCAGCGGCACTTCGGGTGCTCGTTAATGTCCACGGCGCTGTCAACCCGGTCGTTGGCGATGGCCAACTGGACGCATTGGTGGGTCTTGGCGTTGTAGTAGATGCCGTAGATCGTATCTCCCGAGGTGAGGGTGTCGACGTTCGTGAAACCTCTCGAGGTCATCACGTCGAAGGCCTTGACCCCGTCCATACCCTTCAGATCCGAGAATTTCGCCTTGGACCCCTGGTGGCCTGCAGGCGCATTCGATCGCTGGCCGTCCTCGGCGGCGCGGCAGCCCTTCTTATAGGACTCGCCGTGCTGGTTCTGGTCGTAGCGGCCGTGGCTGCAGTCGTCGTAGCCGCGCTGGTACTCTCGCTCCGAGGCGGTCGAGGCAAGGCTGGCGGGGGCGGCCGCGGCGACGAGGATGGCGACGGCAAGGGTGGAAATCTTCATTATCGGGGACTCCTAAGGGATTCAAATACGACGGGCCCTGCGGCCCAACGACGACGACAACAGGGAGCGCCGGGACAGACGCCTCTTTTCACCACCGGCGCTGTTGGCATCCCTCCTTGCGGCGAAGAACGGTAGCGAAAGGGGGGGCAACTGTCTGTCAGGCGATCCCTGTCAGGAATTTCCTGACAGGCCCGAGGATGGACAATGGGGTCAGCCACCGCCCCCAGTCCCTGGGCCTGGTAGGCTGCCCAAGCTCGGCATCGCGCCGATCCATGACTGGCCTTATCACCCCCAGGCAGGAGCAAGCGCTGATTCAACCGGACGCCGTGTTCGCCTTGGTGGCGCCTCGGGAGTCCGCGGCGCCTACCCAGGCGGCTCGATCCGAATGTCGCCTGAGGAGCGCAGCTCCAGGGTTAGGCCGGTTAGGGTGAGGGCGTTCGTCGGCGCCTTGAAGGTCGAGAGCCTGCCCTTCACGAAGACTCGGGTCGGCCGGCCTGCCAACGCATCCGCGAGAAAGGCACGCAGCCGGTCGTCCCGCCCGGGATCATTGGGGACATGGACCTGGAACCCCTCCCCGGCGTCATCACCCGCTCCGCCCAGGAGGTCGAAGCGCCAGGTATCGGCGCTCGGCCCCGGCCCGCTCCACCACGCCCCGAGGATGCCTTTGGCGCCCGAATCGCCATACAGATTGCGGTGATCGACGAATCCCCAGACCCGCACCTCCTGACCAACGAAGCTGGCAACTGCCCTTTCGTCCCTGGCGAATCCCCTTATCGCGAACGAGGACGCGGCAACATAGTCACCAATGCGTCCATCACATCCCGAAAGGATTGCCGCGAGCAGCAACGCGGCCATCCGCGGGACGCTCAAGGCCCGCGGGGTGCCGCCAGGAAATCGCATCGAACGACCGCCGCGGGCCGGCAGGGACGCAGTATCCCCTGGGATCACGTCAACTCATGACGAGACCGGGGTCGGGACGCCAAGCGCCTCAACGCCGCGCTCCATGAGTAGTCCGTAGCGCCAAAAGGGCCCGGGCTGGGTCGATCCTTCCGCTTAGGCATCTGCGAGTGGGATGCGGATCTTTTGACCTGGAAAGATCAGGTCCGGGTCCTTGATCACCTCCCGATTGGCGTGGAACAGTCGCGGGTAGGCGTTGGCGTCCCCGTAGAAGCGCTTCGCGATGCCAGACAGGGTGTCACCCTTCTGGATGACGTAGTACTCCACCTTCTCCGTCTGTGGCGGGCCAGTGAGTTGGTCGGCCTTGACCTCCGCCACCCCTTTCACATTGCCGGCCAAGAGGACCGCCTTCTCCACGGCCGCGGCGGTCGCCGCCTCGCCACTCAGCGAAACCACCCCGTCCTTGTAGTCCACCTTGAGGCCGCTGACGCCAGGATTGTCCCGCTCGATCTCCTCCCTGATCTTCTCGCTGGCCTCGGCCTCCTTGCCGAAGAGATTCTTGCCGATGTCCTTCACGAAATCGAAGAGTCCCATGGTGCCTCCTGAAAGGTTCCAAACAGATCGTGACGCGCGGACCACCCGAGGCGGTCCGCTGGCACTCGAAGGGTCGCTGGTTTGGCGGTCAACTGAAGAGTGACTTGATGCGGTCGATGGAGTCCCTGACGCCCAACTTCAGCTCGGCCCATCGTTCCTCCGCGTCATCCTTCATCGCCTCCCACTTGTCGTCCGCGGCATCCAGGACCGCTTGGCGGCGCGACGCCCCCGCATCCCACTTGGCCTTCAGCTCCGCGATCTGATGCTCCACCTTCTCCTTGACATCCTCCGAGGCTTGCCCCGCCTTGTCACGCAGTTGGGCCAGCTCGGCCTCCCACTCATCGAGCTGGGCCTTCGCCTTCGCCAGGTACTCGTCTTTCGTTTGCATGGTTAGTAGCTCCGCCATCGGGGTCAGGCTGTTGAATTGGGTGGTCGTATCGCCTTCGTCGTGCGCCTTCGGCTGCCGGGCCCTTCCACGGCCCTGCAGGCGAGGTTAGGCCAAGGAATGGGATCCTGTCTGTCAGGAGAATCCTGTAAGGAATACCCCGACATCCCGTCGGCTCGCGTGTGCTGGCGCAATGGAGCCAAAGGACGTCCCCCTTGGGTGGGTCCGGCCGCGGAATCCAGCGTGATGAGGAGACCGCCAACGAGACGCTAAACCGGGCGTCCGAAGTGATGGGCAAGAAGGCGGTCGAGGCGGTGGACCTCGATGTGCCCCCGCCGCTCTTGGAGCAAGGGGATGGGTCATGAGCCTACCGCGAGCCCCAATGCCAAGGTCAGCACCAGCACCAATAGGCCCCCCTCGCCACCGGCCGGCGACCAAGGCCCGCGTCCAGACGCTGAATGGCCCCGCCGAGCGCGGCGACGACCAGGGCGGCGCCCGTCAGCCCCGGAATGAGCCCCGTCGTCAGACCGCTCACCTGGGACGGCAGATCCACGTCGCCGCGGCGCACGAGCAGAATCCGGTAGCGCCAAGGCTATCGCCGTTCGCGCGGTCCTGGCCAAGCAGGGCCAGGGCCTTTTCCTGATGGGCCAAGGCCAACGGCAAGACCCCGACCTCCGCCACCGCGGCCGCGGGCAGCAAGGCGGAGAGCAGGAACAAGGCACGCAGGGGTGACCGTGGCGGGCGTCGGTGGAGCGTCGTCACCTAGCGTGATTGGGAAACATCAGGCTTGCGATCTCTGGTCGGCCTCGCGCCGATGCGCGTTGAACGGCGTTGAACGCCGGCCGGCAAGGGACTAAGCTCCAACCATCGTGACTGACTCGGAGACAACGCCATGGCCACCATGACGCTTTCGGCGAAGCGGCAGGTCGTGCTGCCTGCCGATCTGTGCCAGCAGATCGCCCTTTACCCCGGTGCCCAGGTCCAGGTCCGTCTGGCAGCGGACGGCAGCGCCATCCTGATCGAGCCTGTCGGCCAGGCGCGCGGGAAACCGGCCTCGGTCTTGTTTGGCCGGGCGGTTCATCGGGGCAAGCCGGTGGCCATCGAGGAGATACAGGGTGCGGTGAGTGCGGCGCGATTGGCGCAGCGCCGAGACGACGCATGATCGCTTTGGATACCAACGTTCTCGCCCGTGCCATCATCGAGGAAGCCGACGCGGACGCAGCCACGCTGGAGCAGCAGCAGGCGGCTCGGGCATTACTCTCCTCGGGTCAAGCACTGTTCCTGCCGGTGACGGTAATCGAAGAGCTGGAATGGGTGCTGCGCG
>JBLMWY010000301.1:0-4013 GCA_050257475.1 Bdellovibrio bacteriovorus | reverse complement strand
CCACCGCCGCGCGCGCCGCCGCGCAGCCGGTGGTGCTGGCGGTGCAGGACTCCAGCTCCCTGAACTACAGCGCGCACTCCGCCACCGCGGGCCTCGGTCCGCTCAACACCACCCGCGACGGTAGCCTCGGGCTGTGGCTGCACGACACCCTGGCCTTCACCCCCGCGGGGCTGCCCCTGGGGCTGCTCGACGTGCAGCTGTGGGCCCGCGATGCCGAGACCCACGGCAAGCGCGCGACCCGCTACGCGCGCGCCATCGCGGACAAGGAGAGTGCCAAGTGGCTGAAAAGCTATGCGGCCGCCTCGGCCCTCGCCCAGCGCTGCCCGCACAGCCTGGTGGTCAGCGTCGGTGACCGTGAGGCCGATGTCTACGAGCTGTTCGTCGCCGCCGCCGCGCCGCCCAAGGGCGCACACCTGCTGGTGCGCGCCGAGCGCACCCGGCGCATGACCCGCGATCACGGTCGCCTGTGGGATTTCATGGCCGCCCAGCCGCGCGCCGCCACCCAGGCGCTCGCCGTGCCGCGGCGCCACAATCGGCCCGCGCGCACCGCCACCCTGGAACTGCGCTTCGCCGCGGTGACCCTCAAGGCACCTAAGCGCAAGCGCGCGCTGCCCGACCTCGGCCTATGGGCGGTGTGGGCGCGCGAGGTGAACGCCCCGCCCGGTGTCGAGCCAGTGGAGTGGATGCTGCTCACCGACGTGCCCGTGGAGACCCCCGAGCAGGCCGCCGAGCGCCTGGCCTGGTACGCCACGCGCTGGCAGATCGAGGTCTATCACCGCACGTTGAAAAGCGGCTGCCGCATCGAGGAGCGCCAGCTCGGCACCGCCAAGCGCCTGGAGGCGGCCCTGGCCATCGACCTGGTGGTGGCTTGGCGTATCTTTCATCTGGCCACGCTCGGGCGCGCGACCCCCGAGCTGCCCTGCACCGTCTTCTTCGAGGACGACGAGTGGAAGGCGCTGTGGCTGCGCGTCAACCTAACCACCGCGCTGCCCCACACCCCCCCGACCCTGCGCCAGGCCACGCGCATGCTCGCCTCCCTCGGCGGCTTCCTCGGGCGCACGTGCGACGGCGAGCCCGGCACCCAGACCCTGTGGCTCGGCCTGCAACGCCTCGACGACCTCACCCACATGTACCGCCTGCTCACCCCCGCCACCGGTCCACCCGGTGTCCAGCGAAGATACGGGGCATGACCAGCTCTAGGACGAGGAGGGCCTGGTCAAGCGCGTGGGCGGCGACGACCTGGCGCGACGGGTCGCCGATCTGCGGGATCCCCCCAGGCTGATGGTGCTCGCCTCCTGTGAAAGCGCCGGCACTGGAGAGGTCCAGGGCGCCGATGAGGCGACCGCCGCGGGCGCGCAGACCAGCCCCCAGGCGGCCCTGGCCCCGCTCCTGGCGGCGGCCGGCGTGCCGGCCGTGCTCGCCATGCAGGGCCAGATCAGCATGGAGACCACGGCCTCGGCGATGCCCTGTTTCTTCAGCGAGCTCGTCAAGGACGGCCAGCTCGACCGCGCCCTGGCGGTCGCCCGCGGCCGGGTGCGGGATCGCCCAGACGCCTGGGTGCCGGCCCTGTTCCTGCGCCTGCGCGGCGGCCGACTCTGGTACCAGCCCGGATTCGGCGGCAACGGGCAAGGTGGGACCGGCGACGAGCGCAGCGCGGCCGTCAAGTGGGCGGCCCTGGTCAACGACATCCAGCAGAAGCGGTTCACGCCCATCATCGGCTGGGGATTGGCGGAGGGGATCTTCGGCAGCACCCAGGACCTCGCCGAGCGCTTGGCCGCCGCCAACCGCTTCCCGCTGGCACCCTATCAGCGGACGGACCTGCCCCAGGTCTCCGAGTACCTGCTGGTCTCCCAGCAAAGCAGCGACTTTCCCTTGGATGCAGTCAAGACACAGGTGCGGCAAGAGATCCTCGCCCGCCATCGGGACGTGCTGGCGCCGGAGGACCAGGGCGCCAGCCTGTCGGCCCTGGTGAAGAAGGTCGGCGCCCGGCTGCGCCAGGACGCTCAGGACCCCTACCGGCTCGTCGCCGCCCTTCCTGCCCGGTCTTCATCAACGCCACCCCCGACGGGCTGCTAGTCGAGGCGCTGCGCGAGGCCGGGAAGGCCCCCGAGGAGCGGCACGTGGTCTGGCGGCGCGGCCAGGAGCCGCCGCCCCCTTACGAGGGCGAGCCCACGGTGTCCGCCCCGCTCGTTTACTCTGTGCTCGGACAGTTCAAGGACCCGGACTCGCTGGTCCTGACCCAAGACGACTACTTCGACTATCTGATCGGGGCCAGCCGTAACCGCGCCCTGATCCCCAACGTGGTGCGCCATGCCCTCACCAGCCGCACCCTGTTGTTCCTCGGCTTTCAGCTCGCGGACTGGAGCTTCCGGGTCCTGTTCCGCCTGATCATGAGCCAGGAAGGACGCGCCCAGGGCCGCAACCTCAGATTCCCCCACGCGGCCGTGCAGGTGGACCCGGAAGGCAGCCAGCTCATCGACCCCGGCGAGGCCCGCAAATATCTCGCCGACTGCTACGGCAGCGACGACATCAGCCTCTACTGGGGCGGCGGCGGCGATTTTCTGCGCGACCTTGCACCGCGGCTGCCGACCCACACCCCCGGGGAGTGGGACCGGATTGGCGGGGGCGACGATGTCTACTAGCCCGGCCGCCCTAGTCCCCGATCCGCCCCGGGGACCCCACGCCGAGCCCGCCGGACCGCTACCGCCCCTGGGCCCCAACCCCTTCATCGGTCCCTACCCATTCAAGCGCGGGGACCGGCTGTTCGGCCGGCGCAGAGAGAGCCGGGAGCTCTACTACCTGCTGTCCGCCGAGCGCATCGTCTGGCTCCACTCGCCCTCGGGGGCGGGCAAGACCTCGCTGATCTGGGCCGGCCTGGCCGGGATGTTCGAGCGCGACGGGTTCAGGGTCTGCCCGCCCATCCGGGTGAATCTGGACCTTCCCGAGGATGCGAGCGCCGCCGGCGCCAACCCCTACCTGACGAGTGTCCTCCTGAGCCTGAAGGAGGGTCTGCCGGAGGACCGGCGCCGCGCCCCGCGGGCGCTGGCCGAGCTCGGCCTGCCGGCCTACCTCGAGAAGCGCGCGGCGGAGGCCCGTGCGGCCGGGCGCGCCGGCACCCTGCTGGTGTTCGACCAGTTCGAGGAGATCCTCACCCTCCGCCCCATGGATCGGAAGGGCAAGGAGGTCTTCTTCCAGACCCTCGGGGAGGCCCTGCGGGACGACAACCTGTGGGCCCTGTTCGCCCTGCGCGAGGAGTACCTGCCCCCCTTGGAGCCTTACGTCGACTGGATACCCACCCGCTGGACCAACACCTTCCGGCTCGATCTGCTGGACGAGCGATCGGTCCTGGAGGTGCTGCACCGCACCGCCGAGCAGGGCGGGCGCACCTTCGTCGACGACGCCGCCAAAGGGCTCTTCGCGGACCTGGCGCGCACCAAGGTGCAGCAGCCGGACGGGAGCTTCAGGGACGTGATCGGACGCTTCGCGGACCCGGTTCAGCTCCAGGTGGTCTGCCTCCGGCTGTGGAATGCGATGCCGGAGGACGACCGAAAGATAGACCCCGACGACCTCTCCCGGTTCGGCGACGTCTCTTCGGCCCTCGGGGGCTACTACGCCGACGAGGTCCACAAGATCGCCGGCCAGGACCCGGGCCTGGAGCGGCGCATCCGCGCCTGGTTCGGCGAGCGGCTGATCACCGCCGACGGCATCCGCGGCCAGGTCCGGCGGGGGGTGGACGAGAGCGACGGGCTGCCCAACCCGGTCGTCGACGACCTGCTCGACGCCCACCTGATTCGCGCCGAGCAGCGGGCCGGGTCCACCTGGTACGAGCTGGCCCACGACCGCCTCATCCAGCCGGTCCTGGAGAGCAACGCCGCCTGGCTGGACGCCAACCTCCAGCCCTTTCAGCGCCAGGCCGCGCTCTGGGTTCGGCAGGGCCGGCACCCGAGCGGCGGCGATCAGGTGCTGCGCGGGCGCACGCTGAACGACGCGCTGCGGTTCCAGAAGGAGCGCCC
>JBLMWY010000300.1:0-12071 GCA_050257475.1 Bdellovibrio bacteriovorus | reverse complement strand
CACAAGACCATCATCGGCGACGGGGCCTTCATCGGCTCCAACACGGCCCTGGTGGCGCCGGTGACGGTGGGCGCCGGGGCCACCATCGGGGCGGGCTCGGTCATCACCAAGGACGCCCCGCCCGAGCAGCTCACCCTGGCCAGGGGCCGCCAGATCAGCATTCCCGGTTGGCAGCGGCCGCGCAAGCAGCCAAAGAGCTGACCACATTCAACCTCGGGGTCGAGCCCATGTGCGGAATCGTCGGCGCTATCGCCCAAAGGCCCGTTGCGGCCATCCTGCTGGAGGGACTCCGCCGCTTGGAGTACCGCGGCTATGATTCCGCCGGCATTGCCGTCCTCGAGCAGCCGGGTCGGCTCAACCGTATCCGAACCCTGGGAAAGGTCGCTAAGCTGCGCGATGAGGCGACCACTCACCCCTTGCCCGGGACCCTCGGTATCGCCCACACCCGCTGGGCCACCCACGGGGAGCCAGCGACCCGCAACGCCCATCCCCATGTGTGCCGCGACCGTTGCGCCGTGGTGCACAACGGCATCATCGAGAATCACGAGCAGCTCCGCCAGGAGCAGGCGGCGGCCGGCCACCGCTTCACCTCCGAGACCGACACCGAGGTCGTGGTCCACGCCATCTACGATGAGCTGGAGGCCGGCGGGCCGCTCATCGAGGCGGTGCGCCGCGCCACTGCCCGCCTGACCGGGGCCTATGCCCTGGGGGTCCTGGATGCCCAGGATCCGGAGCACCTGGTCGCCGCCCGCCAGGGCAGCCCCCTGGTGATCGGGGTGGGCTTCGGGGAGCTCTTCATTGCCTCGGATGTCTTCGCCCTGCTGCCCGTCACCCACCGCTTCATCTTCCTGGAGGAGGGTGACATTGCGGAGCTGACCCGGGACGAGGTGCGGATCTGGGACCGGGACGGCCTGCTCGTCCAGCGGCCGATCAAGGAGTCGCGCATCGCCACCGACTCCGCGGAGCGGGGCCCCTACCGCCACTACATGTTGAAGGAGATCTTCGAGCAGCCCCGCGCCATCGCCGATACCCTGGAAGGGCGGCTCACCGGGAACCGCGTGTTGCCCGAGAGCTTCGGGAACGCCGCGGCCGAGCTGTTCGCCCGCCTCCAGGCGGTCACCATCGTTGCCTGTGGAACCAGCTACCACGCGGGTCTGGTGGCCCGTTACTGGATCGAGACCCTGGCCAAGCTCCCCTGCACTGTGGAGGTTGCCAGCGAGTACCGCTACCGCCATCACGTGGTCCCCAAGGATGCGCTCTTCGTCACCATCTCCCAGTCCGGCGAGACCGCCGACACCCTGGCGGCCCTGCGCCTGGCCAAGGAGTCCGGCTATGCCACCACGCTGGCCATCTGCAACGTCCCGGAGAGCTCCCTGGTGCGGGAGTCCGACCTGGTCCTACTGACCCACGCGGGGCCGGAGATCGGGGTCGCCTCCACCAAGGCCTTCACCACCCAGCTCGTGGCCCTCCTGCTCCTGACCACCGCCTTGGGCCGTTACCATGGGCTCGACGAGGCGACGGAGGAGCGCCTGGTTGGCCTGATGCGCTCGCTGCCGAGCAAGATCGAGCAGGTGTTGTCCCTGGACGGTCAGATCGAGACCCTGGCGGAGCAGTTCGTCGACAAGCAGCACACCCTCTTCCTCGGACGTGGCGAGCAGTATCCGATCGCCATGGAGGGGGCGCTCAAGCTCAAGGAGATCTCTTACATCCACGCCGAGGCCTACCCGGCGGGCGAGCTCAAGCACGGGCCCCTGGCCCTCATCGACGAGGACATGCCGGTGGTGGCGGTAGCCCCCAACAACACCCTGCTGGAGAAGCTCAAGTCGAACCTGGAGGAGGTCCGGGCCAGGGGCGGTCGGCTCTATGTCTTCGCGGACTTCCATGTGCCCCTGGCGGAGGCCCAGGACCTCACCGTCATCCGACTCCCGGAGACCGACGACCTCATCGACCCCCTGGTCTTCACCATCCCGCTGCAGCTCCTCGCCTATCACGTGGCGGTCCTCAAGGGCACCGACGTGGACCAGCCCCGCAACCTGGCCAAGTCCGTGACCGTGGAGTGACACCCTTAAGGAAGGGACCCCCCGAGGGCGGCCTGGACTGAGCGGTGGACCTCGACCTTCGACCGGGGATTCGCACCGCGACCGACGGTCAGGGTGCGGTGGAGGTCGCGACGTCGCCGTCCAATTCCCGAATCCTGTTTCTGGATGCCTTGCGGGCACTCGCCGCGCTCCTGATCCTGTGGCATCACTTCGCCCTGTATCCACCCCTGAGCGAACAGGCCGCCCCACTCCTCGGCCCAGTCGTCGACTGGTTTCGTGATTACGCCCGCGCGACCCAGGTGTTCTTCGTCATCGGGGGATACGTCATGGCCCGGAGTCTGTCCCAGCGGCCGTGGACGCTTGGCGGTGTCGGCCGGTTTGTCGTGCGGCGCTATCTCCGACTGGGCCTTCCGTACCTTGGTGCCATCGCCCTCGCCATCTTCGCCTCGGCGATGGGTCGCGGTTGGTTGCCCCTGGGCGTTGTCGGCTCACCGCCGGACGGGCCGCAGCTCATCGCGCACCTGCTGTTCCTCCAGGACATCCTCGGCTACGAGGCCCTTTCCGCAGGCCTGTGGTTCGTGTGCATCAATTTCCAGCTCGGGCTGATCTACGTCGCCACCCTCTATCTGCGCGACACCTTGGCGGACCGCCTGGGACTCTCCAACCGCAACCCTTGGGTCGATGTGCCGATCACCCTTGGCTGGCTCCTGTCGTTGCTCTCCCTGTTTTGGTTCAACCTTCACCCTGACTGGGATTCTTGGGGCCTTTACTTCTTTCCCTATTTCTTCATGGGCATCATCGTGCATCGGGCCCTGCGCGCTCCCTCGGCCCAGTGGCTCTTCTGGCTCTATCTGGTGCTGATCCTGGTCGCCATGGGGTACGACTGGCGGTGGCGCCTGGCCAGCGCGCTGGTGGTGGGGTCGCTGCTGTTCGCGGCCGAGACCAGCGGCCTGAGCCTTCGCTGGCCCCGCAGTCGCGCCATTGCCGGCCTGGGGCGGGCCTCCTACAGCCTGTTCCTGATCCATTTTCCGGTGCTGGTCTTGGTGGCCAGCCTGTGGGCGCGGCTCGGCTGGGGCTCCCCGGCGGCCGGCGTCGCGGGACTTCTGGTCGCCTTCGCCGCGAGCCTGGTGGCCGCGCTCGTCTTCTACCGTTTCGTCGAGCTGCCGGCGGCGCGGCTGTCCGGGGGCTCGTCGGCGGGACGGCGTCATTCGGCGTCGAAGGCGCCGGCGATGATCTCGCGGATCTGCGGCTCCTTCGATTCGATGTCTGCCAAGAGATCGAGCTGGGTGAGCGCCTTCTCCAGGTTCTGGCCCCGGTGGCTCACCCGGAAATAACGATCGCCCTCCAGGTGGTCGGTGAGAAAGCGCAGGGCCAGCTCGAAGGGCAGCAGTCGGATGCTCTCGAAGAGGACCGCGACGTCCCCCGGACCCAGGAGGCCCCGAGTCTCGTCCCCGTAGGCGCGCAGGATGGCCTCACACAGCTCCAGGTCGAAGCTGGCGCTTTCCTGAGCCTGGCGGGACTCGCCGGAGCGATTGCAGCAGGAGCGCAGACAATCCGCCAGGTCGTGCTGGATCAGGCCGGGCTGCACCGTGTCCAGATCGATCAGGGCCAGGGCCCGGCGGCCGGCCTTGTCGAACAGGATGTTGTCGAGCTTGGGGTCGCCATGGATCACCCGTTCCTCGATCAGCCCCTCGGCGCGAGCCGTCTCCAGCACCCGCGTGAGCCCCCGGCGCCGGTCGATCCGTAGGAAGCAGGCGACGAGGGAGGCACGCTCGTCCCCCTGCGCCCCGTCCACCAGGGCCCGCGCCTCTAGATGCCGGGCGAGATAGGTCGGGGTGTGATGAAAACCGGGCAGGGATATCTGGAGTCGATCTCGCGGCAGGCCGGAGGCGAGTCGGTGGAAGCGCCCGAGTACCCGTCCCACCTCCCGCGCCTGATCGGCCGTCTCGAGCCGGCTCAGGCCGACCGCGTCGGGAATCAACTCCATCAGGCGCCAGAGGGCCCCGTCGGTGGCTCGCACGAAGGGCGGCCCGTCCCGCCCCGGGGCCAGCCCCGGCAGCTTCAATCCCAGTCGCCCCGCCTCCGCGCGGCGCTCGCACAGGAGCTGGAGGTTGGCCATGATGCGTTCCGGACGGGGAAAGACCTCGCCGTTGACCCGCTGCAGGACCCATTCCCCATCCCCCGCCTGCACCCGATAGCTGAGATTGATGAGTCCTGCGCCCAGGGGTTGAATAGGACCTATGGGAGCGTCCACGGCGAAGCCCGCGACGATGCCCCTGAGCTCCGATTGGGGGTATGGCTGCATCCGGAGGGTTTCCTGTGCGACCGGCCCCTGGGTGCCATGGGGCTCCCCGGGGGCTTGACTTCGGCTAAGATCGGCGCCCGTTTCCCAGTGTAGGCACGACGCCGGCCCATGATGGAGTTGAACGATCAGGTTTTCGTGTTTACTGGGGCGGCCTTCGAGGCCGCCCTGGTCGACTGGGTCGAGGCGCAAGTGGCGGCCTATCCCCATCAAGAAGAGCGCATCCGAATCACCGCTGCGGCGATGCGTGACTTCCTGCTCTCCGATGCCGCCCGCCGACACAAGCTCCTGATGTCAAAACCGCCCCTGGGCCGCAAATGACCCCGGGGCCTGGCAAGCGACCGCGTCGCGAACTCCGCTCCCTCAGGCCCGTTTCGGAGCCCGCGTCTCTCGACGCGGGAATTTCGGGATGCGCTGGTTTCAAGGGCTGAAGCGGACTGCTTGGTCGCGAGGTTGCCCGGCCAGGCTCAAGGACCACGGCCCCCGATCGCCTAGCCTCCGATGTGGGGCCTGAGCGTCAGGGTATCGCCTCGCTGGATCAGCTCCAGGTGCTTGAGGTAGCTCATCCCCAGCAGCACCTCGTCGCCTGTCATGTTGGGCAGCACGCTGGCGCGCACATCCCGCAGCACCAGTCCGCCCACGTCCACCGAGTCGAGTCGCGTTCGCCACGTCTCCACCCGGCCATTGGCGGTGATGCTGATCCCGCCGGGTCTGAGGCTCAGGTTGAGGCGGCGGGCCAATCCCAGGGGTAGGGCCACGTCGGTGGCCCCGGTGTCCACCATGAAGACCACCGGCTTGCCGTTGATGCGACCGCCGGTCACATAGTGCCCGGCCCGGTTGCGCCGCAGCAGCACCTCGGGGACGCCCGCCTGGGAAACCTGGGCGAGGGGGTCCGGATTGGGGTTGGATTGGCGCTCGATCAGGCCGTTGAAGAGCATGACCAACAGGGCTAGACCTGCCACCCAGGCCCCAAACACCATGGCGCGGCCGATCCGCGAGGGGGTGTCATCGAGGCTCGGAAGGGGATCGTTCATGGCGGGGAAGGCTCAGGGACTCGCTTCCCCAGAGGTGCGGTCAGTTGCCGCCGCTGCAACGCGCCCGGCCACCATCCGGACCGGGGCGCCGCGGCGGATCCCATCCCTGGGATCCTCCCATCGTGGCCCTTCAGCGCCCCGCCGGAGCGCGGGCGCCGCGCTGGTACTGCACCCGGTAATAGGATGCGGCGCTGCGGCCGTTGGCGACCACGTCATAGACCTTCCAGCCGTCGTCCGACTTGTACATGCGGAACTCCAGCTTGCTCGGGTAGGAGCCCGGACGCAGGATTCCCACGTTGACGCTCACGGCACCCCGGGGCCCCATGCGCGGGCGCAGCATGCGCACCTGCTGGCCCTCATAGCTGGCGAGCTGAGTGCTCAGGCCGCTGAGGAAGCTGGCCTCCAGCCGGGACGCCATGGCCTTGCGCTGCTCCGGGCTCATGCGGGCGTAGCCGGGGCCGGCGACCCATTTCGCCATGTAGTCGAAGTCGAAATAGGGGGCGATCTCCTTGTCCAGGAAGGCGGCCACCTGGAGCTTGTTCGGCGTCTCCTCCTGACGCATGAACTCCAGCAGCTTGTCCATGCCCTCCTTGAGGGTGTTGGTCGCCTGCACCATGGGGCTCTTCGCGAGCCGCTCGCGCATCGCCTCCCGGGGGTCGGCGGCTGGCGCCGGCTGGGCGCCGGGCATCGGCAGGGCCTGCATGGCCGGGGGGGTGCCGTAGGGACCGGCCGGCGGCGCGTAGCCGAAGGGTTGGGCATAGGCGCCCGAGGCGAGGCCGAGCAGGACGGCGAGCGGCAGCCAGGAACGAGACTTCATGGAGGTCCTCCGAAGGGCTTGTAGGAGTGGGGCCGGGCAACCGGCGCGCCGGGCAGGGTGCCAACCGCGGGATGGAATTGCAAGCGCAATCCCAGGAATATCCACCCTCGGCCCTCGCCACTCAAGACGTGAGCTTGCGATAGATGTCCGAGACCTTGAGCGGCAGCCGGGTCACGTCGGCGATCACGGTGAAGTTGGCGGGGCCGTACATGTGGGGCAGGTAATCCGCCCCCTGCTCGTCGATGGTGATGCAGAAGGGGTGCACCCCCTCCCGGCGGGCCTCGAACAGGGCCTGGCGGGTGTCCTCGATCCCGTACTCGCCGCGGTACTGGTGGTCGTAGTCGTCCGGTTTGCCATCCGAAAGGGTGATGAGCAGCTTGGTGCGTGCCTCCTGCTCCCCCAGGATCCGGGTGAGGTGCCGGATGGGAGCCCCCATGCGGGTGTAGTCCCGCGGACTGATGCCACAGATGCGTCCCTTCGCATCCTCGTCGTAGGGCTCCCCGAAGCGCTTGACCGGGTAGACCTCGCAGCGCTTGCGGGTCCAGCCGGAGAACCCATAGATGGCGAAGCGGTCCCCCAGGGTGTTCAGCGCCTCGCAGAGCAGGATCAGGGCCTCCCGCTCCGCCTCGTTGATCCAGCCCTTGGTGGAGCCGGACATGTCCACCATCAGCATGACGGCGATATGGCGCTCGTCCTTGTGCAGCCGGCTGAAGAGGCGGTCGGTCATCTCGAGGCCCGCGTGGACGTCGGCATAGGCGTCCACCAGGGCGTCGATGTCCACGTCCTCGCCGAAGTGCTGGCGCTTCACGATCCGGTCCTCACCCCTTAGGACCTCGAAGGTGCGGCGGATGGACTTGATGAGCCCTCCGTATTTGCGCAGGGTGCGGTGGTAGAAGGCCGGGTCGTCCGGGCGCACCTCGTGCTCCCGCAGCACGCACCAGCCCTTGCGGTGGTGCTGGCGGCTGAGATCCCACTCGTCGTAGAGGAAGGCCCCCTCCTCGTGGTAGGCCCCGGCCCAGGCCGAGTCGGCATCCTTGGCCTCGCCGCCGACGCCGCGCTTATAGAGCCCAGGGCCGGCGGCCACCAGATACTCGGGCGGGATCTCGCCATGGTCCTGGATGATGCTCTCCATGGTGGAGATCACGTCCTCGGGGGGCGCCACCGGGTTGCCGTCGAGGAAGAGCTCGAAGCGCACCCCGTTGGGGCTGTCCGGATCCTCCCGGTGGCGCATGCCGAGCCGCTCCCGGCTCTCGGGCAGGGTCTCCGCCTCGGGTCTGTCCTCACCGGGCGAGCGGCCGTCCCGATCCTCCAGGAGCTGGGCCAGGGCGATGCGGAAGCGGTCCCGCTCCAGGGCCGCCCGCACCTCGAGCCGCGTTCGCACCGCCATCGGATCCAGCTCGCCCCGGTAGCAGCAGGGCAGCGGCGGGTGGCCGCCCAGACGCATCGCGAGCCTCAAGCTGTCCGCGACGTCCGCCTTGACCGCCTCCAGTGGCTCGATCAGGGCCCACCAGTCGGGATCCCGCTCCCTGGGATCCGGGTCCAGCTCCCGACGCAGCGCCGCCATGTCCCGGTGCAGCCCCGGAAAGTCTCGGGCGATGCAGGCGTCCAGGCGTGCCTGCTCCAGGGCATGGAAGAGGGCCAGGTCCGCGCCCGTCAGGCGCGCGAGCTCAACCGCTTCCAGCAGCACCCCTGCCCGCCAGGTCCCGTACCAGTTCTGGGCCCATTGGTGGACGGTCATGGCCTTGTAGAGCCGGAAGTTCGCCTCCTTGTCCGGCAGGCGCCCGATCACCGGCGGCAGGAAGCAGGTCTCGGTGTCGGTGAAGGTGCGCTCCCCGGGCAGGATCTTCAGGGGCCGGCCGTTGAGCCCGCAGACGAAGCGCTCCAGGACCCCGGCGCAATCCTCCAGGGCGCGCCCGGCGAGCTTCTCCTGCTGGTTCGCCGCGAAATCCGCCACCTCCTGGAAGGCGCGGATGGCCGGCATCTGGCCCTTCTTGTCGTAAAGGTCCATGGCGTAGAGCAGCCAGGACTCCACGGATTCCAGGTCCATGAGGTCCATGGCCTGGGGCGCGAAGGCGGTGAACTGGTAGGCCAGCTCGGCGTTGTCCCGGGCGATCACCGCCCCCCAGTGGAGCACGAACTCTTGCTCGCGGCGCGGGAAGGCCGCCAGGTCCGCCGCCGGCTGGGCCGCCGTGCGACGCGAAGAAAGCGCCGGGTCCAGATGGACGTCCATGCGCTCTTCGAGCTCAGCGGCGTTTAGGGGACGTTGTGACATCGGATCTTCAGAAGGGGGCGCCCTTCGCCACGGGGCTTGTGGAGGGCCCTGGGGACCTGGAGACCCTCAGCGCGGTGGACCAGGCCCTCGGCCTGGTCGTCGAGGCGTGCGCGCGCTGACCCCCGTGTCCAGGGCGGCAGCGCTTCAGAACAGCGACGCGCTGAGCTCATTCACCGCCACCAGCATGTCCGGGTCATCGGTCAGCGCCTGGGCGATGGAGCTCTTGCAGGCCACCACCGGATCGACGCCGGAAACCATGAGCTTGGCCGCGTGCACCAGCAGCCGGGTGGAGGCCCCCTCGTCCAGGCCCTGGCCCTTGAGGTTGCGGGTCATGTGGGCGAACTTGACGAGCTGGCGGCCGCGCCCCTCGTCGATCCCGGACTCCTTCTGGACGATGCGCTGCTCCAGGGCCGAGCCGGGATAATCGAACTCCAGGGCCACGAAGCGCTGGCGGGTGGACTGCTTGAGGTCCTTCAGCACCGACTGATAGCCGGGGTTATAGGAGATGGCCAGGCAGAAGGTGTCCGGGGCCTCCAGGAGCTCGCCGAGTTTCTCCATGGGCAGCACGCGCCGGTCATCGGCCAGGGGGTGGATGACCACCGTGGTGTCCTTGCGGGCCTCGACCACCTCGTCCAGATAGCAGATGCCGCCGGCCCGTACCGCCCGGGCAAGGGGCCCGTCCACCCAGATGGTCTCCCCGCCCTTCACCAGGAAGCGGCCCACGAGGTCCGATGAGGTCAGGTCGTCGTGGCAGGAGACGGTGATCAGGGGGCGCTTCAGCCGCCAGGCCATGTGCTCCATGAAGCGGGTCTTACCGCAGCCGGTTGGTCCCTTGAGCAGGATCGGGAGGCCGTTCCGGTAGGCCGCCTCGAACACGCCGATCTCGTCCCCCACCGGCTCGTAGTAGGGCTCGTCGACGATGAAGTATTCCTCGGGCTTCAGGACCCTGAGCGCGTGCTGCACCGGCTATCTCCTCTCCACATCGCAACTTAGGGGGGGAAAGTGAGGGCTGCGGCGGGGGGCCGCAAGGCCGCGGAGCAGGCGGCGCGGGGTCAGGCCAGGAGCCTGTCCAGCTCGGGCGGGAGGCTAGGACGGCCACGCTCATTGAGCGCCGTCCCGATGATCTTGGCATTGAGCACCGGCCGCTCGTCCGGCAGGCGGACGATTGTCTGGTAGAAGGCGAAACGCAGCTTGGATTCGCGCACCAGATTGAGGCCGACCAGGAAGCGGTCCCCGCTGGTCAGGGGGTGGCGGTAGTCGAGCTCGGCCCGCACCACCACCAGGTTGATGCCGTTGCGCGCATAGGCGGCGAAGTCCAGCCCCACGGACTTGAGGTAGAGGTGCCGCACGTGCTCCAGGTAGTTCTGGTAGACCCCGTTGTTGACGATGCCCTGGAGGTCGCACTCGTAGTCGCGCACCGACATCTCATGGGTGAAGGCGTAATTGTCCATGGCGAGGGCCCTTGCCCCTCGCGGCTCAGCGCCGCCGTCGGGTCGTGGATCCGCCGAACAGGGAGCCCATGACCCCGCGCATCAACTGCCGTCCGATCTGGGTCCCGAGCGAGCGCGCCGCGCTGGCCGCGAAGGCCTGGATGGGACTCTGGCGGCTGGAGCGCCCTGCGCCGCCGGGCCCGAGCACCCCACCCAGGATGCCGCCGAGACCCCCTTCCTCCGGCGCCTGCTGCGCCGATGCCGCGGCGGCGGCCGCCGCCTCCTGTCCTCGCTGCTCCAGCATCTCGTAAGCGGAGACGCGGTCGATGGTCACGTCATAGAAGCCCTTGACGAGGGACTGGTCCATCACCGCCCGCCGCTCAGCTTCCTCGATGGGCCCCAGCCGGCTCCCCGGGGGGGCCACGTTCACCCGCTGCACCATGCCCGGCACACCCTGAGGGTCCAGGGTGGAGACCAGGGCCTCGCCGACCCCCAGGGCGGTGATGGTCTCCTCGGTGTCCAGTGCCGGATTCTGCCGGAAGGTCTGGGCCGCCACCCGCACCGCCTTCTGGTCCTTGGGCGTGTAGGCCCGCAGGGCATGCTGGACCCGGTTGCCGAGCTGACCGAGCACCGACTCGGGGACATCGAGCGGGCTCTGGGTGACGAAATAGATCCCGACCCCCTTGGAGCGGATCAGGCGCACCACCTGCTCGATCTTGTCCACCAGCACCTTGGGGGCGTCGTTGAAGAGCAGGTGGGCCTCGTCGAAGAAGAAGACCATCTTGGGCCGCTCCGGGTCTCCTACCTCGGGTAGGGTCTCGAACAGCTCCGAGAGCAGCCAGAGCAGGAAGGTGGAATAGATGGCCGGGGTGTGGATCAGCTTATCGGCGGCCAACACGTTGATGTAGCCGTGGCCCTGCTCATCGGTCTGCATCAGGTCGTCGAGGGTCAGGGCCGGCTCGCCGAACAGCCGCTCCGCCCCCTGCTGCTCCAGGCCCAACAGGCGCCGGACGATGGCCCCGACGCTCGCCTTGGAGACGTTGCCGTAGCGCGTCTGCAGGGCGTCGGCCTCCTCCGAGCAGTAGTTGAGGAGCGCCCGCAGGTCCTTGAGGTCCAGGAGCAGCCAACCATGGTCATCGGCGAGCTGAAAGACGATGTTGAGCACCCCCTCCTGGACCTCGTTGAGCCCCAGCAGCCGCCCGAGCAGCATGGGGCCCAGCTCGCTCACGGTGGTGCGCACCGGATGCCCCTGCTCCCCCTGGATGTCCCAGAACATGACGGGGTTGGCCGCGTAGCCGAAGCCCTCGGCCGTCTCCAGCCCCATCTGCGCGACCCGCTCCGCCACCTTCTTGTTGCCGCCGCCGGGCTGGCTGATGCCCGCCAGGTCCCCCTTGACGTCCGCCAGGAAGACCGGCACCCCGTGACGGCTGAACTGCTCAGCCAGGCGCTGGAGCGTGACCGTCTTGCCGGTGCCGGTGGCGCCCGCCACCAGGCCGTGGCGGTTGGCCATGCGCAGGATGAGCGAGACGGGCTCGGTCCCTTGACCCACGAGAAAGGATTCGGACATGGCGGCGGCTCCTGTGGCTGACCTCGAGTTGCCGAAGTGTAAACCGATCGACCTAGGAGCGGCGCCCCGCCGCGATGGGACCTTGCGGATACTGCGCGGGCCTCGGCGAGCAGGGTACCGCGGCGATCGAGCGCCCTCGACCCGCTTGGAATCGCCGCCCTGCGACCTGACTCTCCGCCGCGTCCGCGAGCCCCGACTCGCTCATGAATCCTGGAGATACCCGATGCTCAGCGCACGCTTCCAGCCGAAGGCCCCGGTCCTCGCCATCCTTCCCGCCCTCCTCCTCACCGCCTGCCTCTCCGAGGCCGGCCCTACGCTCTCCGCCCCCGAGGCCTTTGAGCAGACCAAGTCCGGTCAGGTCACCCTGATCGACATCCGCACCCCGCCCGAGTGGCGCCGGACCGGTGTGGCCGAGGGGGCTCATCGGATCGACATGCGTCATCCCAAGGGTCCCGAGGGCTTCTTCGGCGAGGTGCTCAAGGAGGTCGATGGCGACAAGAGCGCCCCCATTGCGCTGATCTGCCGCACCGGCAACCGCACCACCCAGGTCCAGAAGGAGCTTCTGGCCCGTGGCTTCACAAATGTCTACAACGTGAAGGAAGGTATGGTG
>JBLMWY010000299.1:0-15987 GCA_050257475.1 Bdellovibrio bacteriovorus | reverse complement strand
AGACCGAGCCCATGGACCGGGCCCTGGTGGAGTCCATCAACCACATCGGTCATGTGCTGGGTCTGCAGACCATCGCGGAATGGGCCGAGACCCCCGCGGTGGTGGAGTCCCTGCGCGGCATGGGGGTCGACTATGCCCAGGGCTATGGGGTGGGGCGGCCCATTGCCCTGAGCGAGGTGGCGCTCGACCGCGCCCTGGACTCCGCCTGAGGGGCCCGCCATGGCCACCGAGGAGATGCCCATGCGCGAGATCCGGGCCCTGCTCACCCGGGCCGATGCCCTGGTCAGGCGCCTGGAGCACCTGCTGCCAGAGCCCCCGGCGCTCACCGATTGGGACGCGGCCGCCTTTCGCTGGCGCACCCGGGGGGGACGCGCCTGGCTCCAGGCGGTGGCCGAGCCCCATCGCATCGATCTGGATGACTTGGTGTGCCTGGAGCGCCAGCGCGCGGAGGTGGAGCGCAACACCCGCCAGCTCCTCGCCGGGCGGGGGGCCAACAATGTGCTGCTCTGGGGCTCCCGGGGGACCGGTAAGTCGTCCCTGGTGAAGGCCACCTTCAACGCCCTGAGGGACGAGGGGCTGCGTCTGATCGAGGTGGACAAGGGCGACCTCGGCGACCTGCCCGAGATCATCGATCTGATCCGCCCGCGGCCGGAGCCTTACCTGCTGTTCTGCGACGACCTGTCCTTCGAGCCCGGGGAGTCCGGATACACGGCGCTGAAGGCGGCCCTGGAGGGCTCGATCTCCGCCGCGCCGCCCAACCTGCTCATCTATGCCACCTCTAATCGGCGCCATCTCCTGCCCGAGCTGCAATCGGAGAACCGGGAGGCGCGGTTGGTGGACGGCGAGCTCCACCATGGGGAGGCGGTGGAGGAGAAGATCTCCTTGTCCGACCGCTTTGGGCTCTGGGTCCCTTTCCACCCCTTCACCCAGGCCCAGTACCTGCAGGTGGTGCGGCACTGGGTGACGCGCCAGGGCGCCGTGCCCGGGGACTGGGGGGTGCTGGAGCGGGCGGCCCTGCAGTGGGCCCTGCGCCGCGGATCACGCAGCGGCCGCACCGCTTGGCAGTTTGCGCGGGACTGGGTCGGGCGCCTGGACTGAGAGATTGTGAAGAAACCGTAGCGAGCAGCCTCGAGCGCAAGGAGCCGCGCAGTGAGTGACGAGACATATCAAGTGGATAGGCGAGGAGCGAACGAGCACGCGACGCCGCGATCGGGGCGCGCAGTAGGTTGATTCACAATCTCTGAGCCGGCCGGCGCGGTCGCCGACCTCCTGGCCGGCCCCGTCTTGGCTCGCATCGAAGGGGCACGGTCCCCTGAGCGTCGGCCTGAGGGGGGCGTCGGGCGATCGCCGGCGGTCGCTCAGGGAGACGCGTTTCCGTTCCCGCGCGGCCAGTCGATGTTATCCTGCGGGCCCCGTCCGCGACGGGGTACCTCACTCGCATTGGCGATTGCCATCAAATCAGGAGCCTATCTATGCCCATGACCAGTCGCTCCAGCGCCTCCGTTGCGCTGCTGCTCTGTTCCCAGCTCGCCGCCGGCGGCGCTTACGCCGCCACCGCGGACGAGCCTCTGACTCAGCCGGGCTACATCGCCGGCACCATGAAGGCCGATTTTCAGACCCAGAGGCCGGAGAATCAGGACGGCGACTACCCGTCCAAGGGTGTCGCCGACCGCTTCACCTTCGACCTGGCGGTGGGATTCACCAAGTATCGCGGCACCGTGTCCTGCCTGCCCCATATCTTCTCCAAGCACATCGGGCGGATCATCCAGGACGGCTCCTGCACCTATGATCTGTCGCTGGCGGTGGTCAATCCCCAGAACACCTCCCAGGTCAGGGACATCGGCAAGCTGGTGGGGAGCTACGCGATGGACGACAAGGGCCAGGTGAACCTGAGCGCCGGCAATGTGCGCATGGAGGTGCAGACCATGGGCAAGGCCCAGGGCTTCACCTCGGCCTTCACGGGATCCTTCGCCGGCAAGCCGCCGCGCAAGGTCACAACCCTGGGCCAGCTCGCCGAGGAGGCCAAGCGCCAGGTGCGGACCATCGAGAAGATGGTCGACGGCAAGAAGGTCTCGGTGTCCCTGGGTGACGTGGACCCCCTGCGTTTCCGCAGCACCGTGCTGGCAATGGGACCCGTGGCCACCTATCCGGAGGCGACCGTCGACGGCGAGCTGATCTATTCCTACGAGACCGACAACTGGTTCCCCCAGCTCACCATGCGGGTGGGCAACGCCAAGCCTGACACCCTTGGCGGCGGCATGCGATGGGTCGACGACACCCCCACCGAGGGCCACTACGAGCTCAACGTGATCTTCAACGAGAGCCTGGAGCAGGGCGAGACCGCCGCCTTCTCGGATGCCCAGGGTGAGGACGCCTTCTTCCAGACCGACGTCAGCCAATCGGTCATCAACGGGCGCATCGAATTCCGCGATCAGAAGATCGACGAAGCGGTGGTGCACTCGGATGTCCGCTTCGATATCGGCCTGCAAAACGTGACCCCGATCCAGGCCCAGAACTTCGCCAAGCTGCTGCTTCTCCTGCCCGTGCAGTTGTGGGGCGAATGACGGGTCCGGTCCCTGACTGATCCGCCCGGCCGGGATAGTCCCCGGCCGGCACCCGCCCCAATCCCCATCCGACCCTGCCTACCCCCTGTCCCCTTGCGTTATCCTCTGGCCTTCGAAGACCACAGCAAGGCCGCCACCGCAGGGGATCCCCATGTCCGACACCACGCCCGAGAGCAGACCCGAAGCCGAACCCGAACTCGAACCCGACACCACGTCCACCGGCACCATCTATAAGACCCTCACCTGGATGCTGGTCGTCGCCCTGATCGGCCTCTACGCCCTCTACAACTGGTACGACGGTCGGCTCAAGCAGGGGCTGGTCGGCAAGGACGCAGAGATGGCCGAGGTGGCCGAGCAACTGACGTCCGCCGAGGCCCGCCTGAGGACCGCGGGGGAGACCGAGGCCGAGCTGCGGTCGGAGATCGCGCGCATCCAGAGCGAGGCCCAGGCCGCCGCGGCCGCGGCGAGCGGGGCCCTCCAAGGGGCGCGGCAGGAGCTGCAGGCGCAGGAGGCCCGGGCCCAGGCGAGCGCCCAGGAGCTGGCGTCGCGCCAGTCGGAGATCGAACGGCTCACCGGGGAGCTGTCCAAGGCGGGCGAGCTGGAGCAGCAGCTCAGGGGCGAGATCAAGACCGAGGGCGAGGCCCATGCCGCCGAGCTCCAAAGGCTCCAGTCCCAGATCGAGGCCGAGGCCCAGTCCGCGGCGGCCCAGCAGGAGGCGCTGGATGCCGCGGGCGAGCGGGCCCAGGCCCTGGAGTCAGAGATCGCCGGACTCAAGCAGGCGCTCGCCGAGGCGCAGGCCAAGGCCGAGGCGGAGGCTGCGGACCTGAAGGCCGGGCTGGAGGAGCGCATCGACTTCTATCGCACGGCCCTGGAGGGCGGCGAGCCGGAGCGGGCCGCCCAGATCGCCCGCCTCGAGGCCCAGGCGCAAACCGAGCACACGGCCCTGGAGCGGGCGGAGCTGGCGCTGCGGGACCGTGAGGCCGAGCTTGGCGGCCGCCTGGAGGAGGCCCTGCGGGTGGCCGAGACCCAGACCCAGGCCCTCGAGGCCGCCCAGCAGTCCCATGCCACCGAGCTGAGCGAGGCCCGGGGCAAGATCTTCGCCCTCGATGAGGAGCTCAAGAGCGCGCGCGCCGAGCTCGCCGGGTTGCAGGAAAAGCTCGAGCTCACGGTGGCCGACCTTGGCGCCAAGCTGGAGCAGGGTGAGACCGCGCTGGCGGCGGCCAAGAGCGAGCTGGAGGCGGCGACCGGCGCCGCCGCGCAGGAGCGGCAGGACCTGGAGGGTCAGATCCAGGAGGCCGAGGTCCGGATCGCCGCCCTGGAGGAGCGGCTGGCGCAGGAGCGCGCGGCGGCGGAGCAGACCCTGGCCGAGCAGCAGCGCCAGTCCGACGCCGCCTTGGCGGAGCAGCGTCGCCAGTCCGACGCGGCCCTGGCCGCGGAGGCGGAGCGCGTCCGGCAGGTCCTGGCCGAGATGCGCGGTCTCTACGGCCGCTTCGCCGAGCTGGCCGCCCGTCGCACCGACCGCGGCATGCTGCTCAAGCTGGCGGAGGAGGACCTGCGGTTCCAGAGCGGCATGGCGGTGCTGCCACGCGGTGAGCTGCCCAGCCTGGATCGCATCGCCGAGCTGCTCACCCAGCATCCCGGGCTAAGCGCCCTGATCGAGGGCCACACGGACAGCGCGGGTCCGGATGAGATCAACCTGGAGCTGTCCAAGGCCCGGGCGGAGGCGGTGCGCCAGGCCCTGATCGAGCGGGGTGTGCCCGCGGAGCGGCTGACGGCCGAAGGTGCCGGAGAGAGCCGCCCCATCGCCGAGAACAGCACCGCCGCCGGCCGGCGCCAAAACCGCCGGGTGGAGGTCTATGTCATCGAGCCGTCCAGGTAGGGGCGCCCGGCCGGATCCCTTCCCCGGACCTCAGCTCGTGCTCGGTCGCCGCCAGGTGTAGACGGCGGTGACCGCATAGTTCCACACCGCCCCCACCAGGATCCCGGCCAGGGCCGACAGGAGCCAGCCCGAGTGGCCGCCCGCGAACAGGTAGTTGGCGATGCCCACGTTGGCCAGGGCCCCGACGCTGCAGGCCGCCACGAAGGACAGCCAACCCCAGAGGAGCTGGCGCCCGCGCAGGCGCATGTCGCGGTAGGTGATGAGGTTGTTGAGGATGAAGTTACTGGTCATGGCCACCAGGGCGGCGGCGGTCTGACCGGCCAGAAAGGCCTGGTCACCGGCCAGCCGCAGCACCGGCCACAGCACCGCCAGGTGGACCAGGACTCCGAGCCCGCCGATCAGGGAGAAGGCGATGAAGCGCACCGGGACCAGGGGCCCCAGGAGCTTCTGGATCAGCATCAGCAGGTACTCCCAGACCACCGCGTTATCCAGCTTGCTGGCCCCTGCCTCGCGCTGGCGGAAGACGAAGGGCAGCTCGCGGAAGCGCAGGGGCCGCTGGGCGGCGGAGAAGATGTCGAGCAGGATCTTGAAGCCCACCCCGGAGAGGCGCCGCAGATTCTCCTGGATCACGTCGGCGCGTACCAGGAAGAAGCCGCTCATGGGATCCTTGAGGTCCGCGTGGATCAGGAGTCGCGCGAGCCGGGTGGCCAGACGGCTCATGCCCTGACGGCGGTGGCTCCAGTCGCCGACCCCACCCCCGGTGACGTAGCGGCTGCCCACCACGATGTCCAGGTCCTCGGCCTTGAGCAGCTCGAGCATGCGGGGCAGGAGGGTCTCGTCGTGTTGCAGGTCCCCGTCCATCACGGCCAGGTAGGGGGCCGAGGTGGCGAGGAAGCCCTCGACGCAGGCGGACGCGAGCCCGCGTCGGCCCACGCGTTGCAGCACCCGGATCCGCCGGTCCTGCCGGGCATGGCCGCGCGCCCGCTCGGCGGTGCCGTCCGGCGAGTCGTCGTCCACGACGATCAGCTCCCAGTCGATCCCCGCGAGGGCCTGCGCCACCCGGCGCACCAGCTCATCCAGGTTGTCGGCCTCGCGGTAGGTGGGGACCACGACGGCGAGCTCGGGGGCGGGGCAGGGCAGGGACGGGGTCAGGGGCATTGGCACGAGTGGTGGTCCAGGGGATGCGGGTGGGCGGGGGGGATAGGGTAGAATCCCGGCGCCTCGAGAGCGCCCTATTCTACGCGGGGTGACCCACGCTCAACCACGCGGCGGGTGCGCTCTGGGGCCAGAGCGCATGAGTCCCCTTGGAGCCTGCCATCCCAGCCCTGCGAGTACACGATGCCTGGCGGCCTGTCCTGGTCCTGATCGGGGTCGTCACCCTGTGGCGGGTCCTCATGGCCTGGCTGGTTCCGGTGACCCAGGACGAGGCCTATTACTTCGACTGGGCGCGCCACCTCGCCTGGGGGTATTTCGACCATCCCCCTGGGGTCGCCCTGCTCGGCCTCGGCACCTGGCTCGCGCCCAGCTCCGCCCTGGCCGCGCGCCTCGGGGGGGTGCTTGCCGGGGCCCTGACCCTGGTGGTGCTGGCGCGGCTCTACCGGAACAGCGGGATCCGAGGCGAGAGTGACCTGACCCTGGCCCTTGTGATCGCGGTGGGGACCCTGCCTGGTCTCGCCGGGGGCTTCCTGACCACCCCGGACTCCGCCCTGGCCCTGGGCTGGGCCTTGGCCTTGCACGAGTCGGAGCGGGCCCTGGCGGGGCAGCGCCGGCGCTGGCTGACGGCGGGGCTGGCCGTCGGGATCGGGCTGCTCGGCAAGTACACCATGGTGGTCATGGGCCCCGTGCTGCTGTGGGCCATCCTGCGGGCAGACCCCCGGGCCCTGCGCACCCCCTGGCCCTATTTGGGGGGATTAGTGGCGCTCCTGGTGCTCGCCCCCAACCTGGTTTGGAATGCCCAGAACGAGTGGCTGACGCTGCGCTTCCAGCTCGGACATGGGTTCGCCGCCGACTCGGGGGCCCTGATGCCGGGGACGGGGCTTCCGGACGGGTCCGCCACCATCGAGCGCTCTGGCCACGAGGGGCTGGCCGAGGGGGGGCAGAGCCTGCTGGGCTATCTGGGGTCCCAGCTCGCCCTCTGGGGCCTGCTGGCGCTGCCCCTCCTCTGGGTCTCCTGGCTTGCTTGGCGCGGCGCAATGGCACCCCAGGCCTCACCCCTGTCGGCCAGCGCCCGGTCCCTGCTCCAGGCCGCGACCTGGCTCCCCTTGGGGTTCTTCGCCCTCGTGTCCCTGAGGAGCGACGTGGAGGCCAACTGGCCACTGATGTACCTGCTCGCGGCGCCTCCGTTGCTGGTCCCTGTCTGGGAGCGCATCCGAGGCTGGGTAGCGGCCGCCGCCTTGGGAAATCTGCTGCTGGTGAGCCTCTATGGCATCCATGCCGCCACCCGTGCCCTGCCGCTCCCGGAAGGCCAGAACCGGATCCTGCGGGAGACCCACGGGTTCGCCGAGCTGGCGGCCGCCGTCGCGGGGCTGGACGCGCCGGTCTACGCGGACCGCTACCAGGACACGGCCATGCTGCGCTTCTATGCCCCGGGGATTACGGCGACCCAGTGGCCGGGGCTCACCCGGCCCTCCGAGTACCTGCGCGGCAAGATCGCCCCGAGGGTGGGGCCTACCGCCCCAGAAGGCCCTTTCTGGCTGATCACGCGCGGCCGTCCGGCGCCGGAGATCCCGGGGGCCGCGATGGACGCGCGCCGCATCCTGGTCGATTGCCCGGGGGAGCCCCTTGCGGAAGGGGCCGAGCCCCCCTGCGCGAGGCCGCTGCATGTGTGGAGCCTTTACCACTATCGCACCGATGGACCATGGGAAATTCACCGGCAACCAGTACAATGAGACGCCCGATCCTGGGCGCCTGGAGGATTCAGCCGGTTGGTCGCCGTGGGAGGGCGTGCCGGGGTCTCCAGCACCTGTTAGTACTCAGCATCCCGATGGGAGCCACCAACACCATGATGTCGGCCATGATGTCGCGAATCCTCGGACTCGTTTCCCTCGGTCTGGTCCTGGCGATGAGCGGGGGCGTCCGGGCGGGCGACGACCCGGCCCTGGTCGAGCCCCCCGCGGCGGCGGGCACGCCCGGCGAGTTCACCTTCGCCGCCGTGGTGCGTCGGGCGGCCGATCTGGCCCGGGAGGCCTACCAGCCGGACCGCCCGGCACTGCCCGACTACCTCGCCAACCTGGATTACGACAAACACCGGGACATCCGCTTCCGGCCCGACCAGAGCCTTTGGCGGGCCGAAGGTCTGCCTTTTCAGGTCCAATTCTTCCCCCGGGGCTTCCTGTTCGAGGACCGGGTGAAGGTCAACGTGATCGAGGGCGGCCAGGCGATCCCCGTGGATTTCCAGCACGACTTCTTCGACTACGGGAAGAACCAGGTGCCCGAGGTGATGCCTCCGGATCTGGGTTTCGCCGGGCTGCGCCTGATGTACCCGATCAACCGGGACGACTATTTCGACGAGGTGGGCGTCTTCCTGGGGGCGAGCTATGGCCGCGCCGTGGCCCAGGGCCGCAATTACGGCATCACGGCCCGGGGGCTCGCCATCGACACGGGCCTGCCGAGCCGAGAGGAGTTCCCGGTGTTCCGGGAGTTCTGGATCCGCAAGCCCGCCGCCGACGCCACCGAGATCGAGCTCTATGCCCTGATGGACAGCGAGAGCCTCACGGGCGCCTACCGGTTCAACATTCGCCCGGGTACCGAGACCGTCATCGACGTCAAGGCGCGGCTGTTCTTCCGCCGCGAGGTGCAGAAGCTCGGTGTGGCCCCCCTCACCAGCATGTACTTCCATGGGGAGAGCACGGACCGGTTCATGGACGACTTCCGCCCCGAGGTCCACGACTCCGATGGAGTGCTGATCGAGACCGCCTATGGGGAGCGCATCTGGCGTCCCCTGGCCAACCCCATCGGGCTGCGGATCAGCAACTTCGTGGTGGAGAGCCCGCGGTCCTTCGCGCTCCTCCAGCGCGACCGGGACTTCAGCCACTACGAAGACCTGGAGGCCCATTACCACAATCGGCCGAGCCTGGTGGTGGAGCCCCAGGGGGAGTGGGGCAAGGGGATGGTGGAGCTGGTGGAGATCCCGAGCAACGCGGAGCGCTATGACAACATCGCCGTCTTCTGGGTCCCGGAGCGGCGCACCGCGGCGGGTCAAGAGCGAGAGTTCGCCTATCGGCTGCGCTTCGCCAAGGACCCGGAGGCGGGGCTCCTGGGAGGGCGTGCGTTGGCGACCCGCATCGGGGCCGGCGGCACCGACATCCTGGACCCCAATGTGCGCAAGTTCGTGGTGGACTTCGCCGGGGCGAACCTCGCCGACCTGGACCCGGAGACCCAGGTCGAGGCGGTGGTCACCACCACCTCCGGCACCCTGTCACCGCCCGTGACCCAATACAACCCGGAGACCCATGGTTGGCGTCTGTTCTTCGAGCTGACCCCGGATGGGCGCACCCCCGCGGACCTGCGTGCCTTCCTGCGCCACGGCGAGGACGTCCTGAGCGAGACCTGGAGCTTTCGATGGGTGAAGGAGTAGTGTCGTCTCCCCCCGGTGACGGGGATCTGGCGCCGCCGCCCCATCTGGGGCCGCCACTGGACCCGGCGGATTGGCAACGGGCCGCGCGGCGTCTGGACCTCTATCTGAGGGCCCTGGGTGTGCGCGAGCCCGCGGAGGCGGAGCGGCTCCGCGAGCAGGTGCGCCTGAGGGTGGAGGCCCGGTCGGTGGCCGCGCCCCTGGAGGACCCCGTGGAGGCGGCGATCGAGGAGACCCACGCCCTGCTCGATCAGTGGCTGGCCACGGAGCTGGGGCTGGAGGGTGACGCCAATGGCCTGTGCGCCGCCCGCGCCGCCGTGCTCGGCGGCGGGCTGCCCGGCTGGAGTGCCCGCTGGGCCGGGCTCTCAGACGCCTCAGTCGCCGACGCAATCCGCGCCAACGTAATCACTGCGGTGCCGGACCCGGCGTCCCTCGCGATGGAGCCGAACCCCATCGATCTCTTTCTGCACCGGCTGGGCTGCCGGCTGGCCAGCCGGTTCAATCGGCTGCTGTGCCGGGCCGGTAATGCCGGGACCGCCGCCCGGGGCCACCCATGACTGAGTCGCGGCGCGGAGGCCTGGCGCGCCACCTCCACCGGCCCATCTATTTCTCCCTGGTGACCCTCACCACCCTGGGCGCCATGTGGCTGCTCTCGGCGGCCATTCAGGATGGCGGCGTCACCCCTCTGGAGCTCGTTCTCCTCATCCTCTATGCGATCCTGATGCTGTGGATCAACGCCTCCTTCTGGACGGCGGCAATCGGCTTCGTGCGGCTGCTGCGTCGCCCCGATGTGCCGCTCGCGTCGGCGGCGCAGGCCACCGCGCCGGCGCAGGACCAGGAGTCCGATGCCCCCTTTAAGACCGCCCTGGTGATGCCCGTCTACAACGAGGACCCGGAGCGGGTCTTCGCCGGCCTGCGGGCCGTTTGGACCTCGCTGGTGGAGACCGGCCGGCATCAGGGCTTTGAGATCTTCGTCCTGAGCGACACCCGGGATCCCGACATCTGGGTCAAGGAGGAGATGCACTGGCGTCGCTGGGCCGCGGAGCTGGGCCAGCCGGCCCGACTCTTCTACCGCAACCGGGTAGAGAACACCGCCCGCAAGAGTGGCAATCTGGCGGACTTTTGCCGGGGCTGGGGTGGACGTTACCGCTACATGATCGTGCTCGATGCCGACAGCATCATGACGGGCGCGACCCTGGTGGAGATGGTGCGGCGCATGGAGGCGGATCGCCGCCTGGCCCTGATCCAGGTGCCGCCAGTCCCGGTGAACCGCCATTCGCTGTTCGCACGCATGCTGCAGTTTGCCGGCAGCCTCTACGGGCGCATGTTCGCGGCGGGCCTCGCCTTCTGGCAGCAGGACACCGGGAATTTCTGGGGCCATAACGCCATCATCCGGGTCAGACCCTTTGCCGATCATTGTGGCCTGCCCAAGCTCCCCGGGCGGGAGCCCTTCGGCGGCGACATCATGAGCCACGATTTCGTGGAGGCGGCCCTGCTCGCCCGCTCCGGCTGGAAGGTGCGCCTGGCAGACGACCTCGGGGGCAGCTACGAGGAGATACCCCCCACCCTCATCGACTACGCGAAGCGGGACCGGCGCTGGTGTCAGGGCAACCTGCAGCACGCCCGACTGGTCCTGGCACGTGGCTTCAAGACCCTGAGCCGGGTCCATTTCGCCATGGGGGTCATGTCCTATCTGGCGTCCCCCCTGTGGCTGCTGTTCCTCGTGGCAACCGCGATCGAGGCCTACCTCAAGAGCCTCGAAGTGCCCGTGTATTTCTTTGGGGACAATGTCCTGCCGGTATGGCCCCAGTCCTACACGGTGGAGATGATGACGGTCCTGCTCGCCACCCTGGCCATGCTGTTCTTGCCCAAGGTGCTGGCGCTTGTACTCCTGGCGGCGAAGCCGCGTCTTGGACGGCAGTTCGGTGGCGTGCCCCGGGCGACGCTGAGCGTGGTCTTCGAGAGCCTGTTCTCCGTCCTGTTGGCCCCCGTGCTGATGCTCTTCCAGAGCAAGTTCGTCGCGGCGATCCTGCTGCGCGTGGCCGTCGGGTGGCCGCCCCAGCAGCGGGGCGATCATCAGACTGGCCTTGCCGAGGCCATCGGCGCCCATGGCTCCCACACCCTGATCGCGCTGGCCGCCGGGCTGGTGACCTACTACTACGTCCCCTCCTACTTCTGGTGGTTCACCCCGGTGCTGGCGGGTTTGGCCCTCTCGATCCCGGTGTCCATGGTCACCAGCCGTACCTCTCTCGGCAGGCTGGCGCGGCGGGCAGGCCTCTTCCTCACGCCGGAGGAGTCCAATGAGCCGGAGGTGCTGCGGCGCTTGGAGGAGAACCTGGCCGAGCCCTCGCCGCTCTTGTGCGGCGAGACCGCCGGTGAGGACCTGTGGTTGCGTGCCGTGGTCGACCCCTGCGCCTACGCCTTGCATGCCTCCCTGCTCCCGGACGAGACCCCGAGCCGGCGCCGCCGCCACTATCTGGAGGGTCTCATCTTCCAGCTCCAGGACGAGGGCACCGGCAGTCTCAGCCCCGCCGAGAAGCGGGCCCTGCTGTCCCATCGAGACGGCCTGTATGAGCTCCACACCCTGCTGTGGGCGGGTGCCGAGCCGCCCGCGACCCCCGCCACCCAGGCGGCGGCCAAGGGATCGACTTGATGCGCCTGTGTCGGGGAGGCTCGGCGGAGCGCTCCCCGGCTGGCTGCGTCCCAAGCGGATTGTGCCCCAAGCCCCCGGGGTGGGCCCTCGGACCCCGACTAGGCCTCCACCGGCGTCAGCAGCTCCGGCCCGTCGTTGCGCGGGCTGTTCACCTGTCTGGACACTGGATGCAGGGTCCAGGGGTCGGGATCGGTGGGTCTTAGCAGGTCCATCAACCGATTGGTGTCCGTCATCTCCGGGTCCAGCCAGGCCTCGAAGTCCTGCGGTGACAGGATCACCGGCATGCGGTCATGGATGCGGCTCACCAGGTCATTGGCGTCGGTCACGATGATGGTGCAGGACTCCAGATCGCTGCCGTCCGCGCCGTGCCAGCGCTCCCACAGTCCCGCCATGGCAAAGGGGGCACCGTCCTTACGCTGGATCAGGAAGGGGGTCTTGGCGCCGTTCTCGGCCTTCCATTCGTAGAAGCCCTCGGCTGGAATCAGGCAGCGGCGGTGCCTGAAGGCTTTGCGGTAAGCGGGCTTGGAGCTTACCGACTCGGCGCGGGCGTTGATCATGCTGTAGCGGTGATCCGGCCCCTTGGACCAGGCGGGCACCAGACCCCAACGCAGCGGGACCAGGACGCGCCCGGCCCCCTCACGGCACCGGATCGCGAGCACTGGCTGGGTCGGTGCCAGGTTGTAGCGCGGCGGCGCCTCGCAGAACGCATCCAGGTCGAACTGGCTGGCGTAGACCTCCGGGTGGGAGTACTGAACGAATCGGCCACACATCGTCACCTCCGGGACTCACAGGGCTTGCGCCTGCACCGAAGGCTAGCATTCCTGCCGACGGCCTGGCGGGGGACCCGAGGTCTCCTCGCCGATGGCCCCAAGCCGGTGCCGCCGCTCGGGTGGGCGCAGCCCATCCCGGCGTCAGCGGCTACACTCACGGATCATGACCACCGCGCTCATCACTGGAAGCAACCGCGGGCTGGGCCTGGAATGGGCACGGCAGTGCGCCGCGCGCGGCTGGGGGGTGGTCGCCACCTGCCGCCAGCCGGACTCGGCGCAGGAGCTGCAGGCGCTGGCCGCTCAGTATCCGGGCCTCAGCATGCCGCGTCTCGATGTGACCGATCCGGAGCAGATCGCCGACCTGGCTCGGCGGCTCCAAGATTGTGCCATCGATCTGCTGGTCAATAACGCGGCGGTTTACTTCGAGCATTGGGGCCGGGATCCGGTGGGTCATATCGACTTTGACGCCTGGCAGGAGACCTTTCGGGTCAACACCCTAGGGCCCATGCGGGTCACCGAGTCCTTGCTGCCCCATCTCACCCGCGCGGAGCGCCCATTGGTGGTGGCGATCAGCTCCGACATGGGCAGCATCGCCCGTATCGAATCCCCGCGGGACTATGCGTACCGCTCCAGCAAGGCGGCCCTCAATGCCGCCATGCATGGCCTGGCCTTGGAGCTCCAGCCACAGGGTATCGGGGTCCTGCTGCTGCATCCGGGCTGGGTCCGTACCCGCATGGGTGGTCCACAGGCCCCGGCTTCGGCGCAGGAGAGCGTCCAGCGGATGCTCGCGCTGGTGGACGGCTTCACCCCCCAGATGTCCGGCGCCTTCCTGCGCTATGACGGCACGCCCCTGCCCTGGTAGGCGAGCGGATCCTCATTCCCCGCCCCGGCCGTGGCGGGCCCGATGGGCGCGGATGACCTCGCGGTAGAAGCGAGCGCTCGACTTGGGGATGCGCGCCCGGCTCCCGGGATCGATATGGAAGAGACCGAAGCGTTTCGAGTAGCCTTGGGACCATTCGAAATTGTCGAGCAGCGACCACACGAAGTAGCCCCGCAGGTCCACGCCCTGGGCCACGGCGTCGCGGGCCGCGTCGATGTGGCAATGGAGGTAGGCCGCGCGATCCGGGTCAGGGACCTCGCCGCCCGCGCGCGGCGGATCTTCGAAGGCCGCCCCGTTTTCGGTGATGTAGAGGGCTGGGCTGCCGTAGCGCCCCTTGAGCCACAGGAGGATCTCGGTGAGCCCCGCCGGGTAAATCTCCCAGTCCATGCTGGTGAGGGGCGCGCCCTCGGGGGTGACCCGCATGGCCCCCAGGGGCTCGGCTGTCGGGTCGGCTCGCACCAGGCCGCGCGAGTAATAGTTGACCCCGATGAAGTCCCCAGGACAGTGGATCCGCGCGTAGTCATCGGCCGGGATCTCGGGCCAGGCGGCACCGAAGATCGACTCCAGCTCCGGCGGATAGGCGCCCAAGAACAGAGGGTCCAGGAACCAACGGTTGACGAAGGCGTCGCGCCGTGCCGTCGCGGCTTGGTCAGTGGGCGAGCAGGAGGCGGGATGCTGGGGCTCCAGATTGACCGCCATCCCGATCTGGCCGCGTGCCAGGGCGCGGTGGGCGGCGACCGCCTCGGCGTGGGCCAGCAGCAGGTGATGGGCCACCCGGGGGGGCTCGAAGAGGTCCCGATGACCGGGGGCGTGATCAGCGGTGAGATGGCCCAGGACCGTGACCACCCAGGGCTCGTTGATGGTGACCCACAGGGGTACCCGATCGCCGAGGGTCCGGAACAGGAGTGACCCATAGTCCGCGAACCAGGACGGGCTGTCGGGGTTGAGCCAGCCGCCCCGGTCCTGGAGGGCGGCGGGCAGGTCCCAGTGGTAGAGGGTGGCCATGGGCTGGATGTCGCGGGCGAGGAGTCCGTCCACGAGACGCTGGTAGAAGTCGAGTCCCTTCGGATTGGCCGGCCCCCGCCCGGTGGGCAGTACCCGGCCCCAGGCGATGCTGAACCGGTAGGCCTGGAGTCCCAGGCCCGCCATCAGGTCCAGGTCCTCGTCCAAGCGGCGGTAGTGGTCGCACGCCAGGTCGCCGGTCTCCGCATTGGCGATGCGGCCCGGGCTATGGCTGAATCGGTGCCAGATGCTCGGGCCGGCACCGTCGGCCAAGGGGGAGCCCTCGGTCTGATAGGCGGAGGTGGCGGCTCCCCAGAGGAAGCCCGGGGGGAAGGCCGCGCCGATCAAGGCTCGGTCCCCGGAATCTGGCACAGCGGCGTGGCCGAGAGGGCCTGGTCGGTCCCCTCGCTCGGCGAGGGCGTGCCGTTCTCCGCGGGCTCGCCGCCTCCGGGCGGGCGCAGGCGCCAGGTGCCGTCGGCGTCGATCTCCAGCAGCCGGTCGTAGTAGCGCGGGTCGTCCGTGGTGTCCCCGAGGGTTAGGTAGGTGATGGACTGCTGGCGCAGCAGCTTGAGAAGCTCGCCCAGGGGACACTCGCTCAGGCCTCGGCTGGGGTGGTCGAGAAAGACAAAGCGGGGCTCGGCGAGCAGGACCCGGGCGAAGGTCAGACGCTGCTGCTCGCCGAGCGACAGGATGTCGCCCCAATTTCGCTCCGTGTCGAGCCCGCCCGCCTTCTCAAGCGTGTGGTCCAGGTTCAGTGCCTTCAGACTCTCCAGGATGCGCCCATCGGGGACCAGCTCCTCCTCGCCGGTGCGCAGCAGCACATCCCTTAGGGTCCCCGGGGGTAGATAGGGCTTCTCCGGCAGGAAGAAGATCTGGTCGTGACCCGGGTGCAGGATGCGCCCCTCCCCGTGGTACCAGAGGTCCGCCGTGGCCCGGAACAGGGCCTTCTCCGCGGACTCGCTGGTGGCGCGCACCAGGAGGCAGATCCCGGCGGGGACAGATAGGCTGAGGTCCTTGACCAGGGTGCGCCCATCCCGCGGCGAATGGAGGGTGAGGTGCTCGAAGGCGACGCTGCCCACGGACTCGGCCACCTCCACCGTGGGGGAGGGGGAAGGTCGCTCCCGGGTCATGGCGGTGCGCAGTGCGTTGAGCCGCGCCACTACGGCCGTGTAGGTGGAGATGGACTGGAACTGGGTGACGATGATGGAGAAGGCCCCGAGCAGGTGCCCGAAGGCGACCGCCGATTGGGTGATGACCCCGAACTCCGCTTTCCCTTGGATGAACAGGGGGGCGACGAGCAGTGCGGGAATGATCTGAATGAGAAAGTTGTAGCCGGTGGTGAAATAGCCCAGGTTGCGGTTCACCTCGATGATGCGCTGGAAATTGGCCGTCAAGGCCTCCAGCCGCTCCTTCAGTCGCGCCCGCAGCCGACCCTCCCGACGTAGCAGGGCGACCGACTCGGCGTTCTCGCGCACCAGGACCAGGCGCGCCCGGAAGTTGGCCTCCCGATCGAGCTGATCGTAGTTCAACCGGACCAGGGGTTTGCCCAGGTAGATGGTGAGCAGGGAGCCGGCGATGGAATAGACCACGGCCACCACGAACAGCGGGGGACTGATGCTCCACAGGACCCCGGAGAAGGCGAACACCGTGAAGGTCGCGTTGAGGA
>JBLMWY010000298.1:0-8314 GCA_050257475.1 Bdellovibrio bacteriovorus | reverse complement strand
CCCCAGCCCGGTACAGGGCACGACGCAGCATCGCTCCCGCGCAGTAGAGCCAGGCCAGGGGTAGCAGGACGACAGAGACCGGGTGCCGGCCATACCAGACGGCGTTGGGGTCCAGCACGTCTCAGGCTGCCATCGACTCGGGCCCGCCATGGAACTGGAGCCGGTGGAGCCGCGCATAGTAGCCATCCAGTGCCAGGAGATCCCCATGGCGGCCCTGCTCCACGATGCGCCCGTCCTCGAGCACCAGGATGCGGTCGGCGTTCTCGATGGTGGAGAGCCGATGGGCGATCACCAAGGTAGTGCGCCGCGCCATGAGCTCGGCCAGCGCCGCCTGGATGTGGCGCTCCGCCTCCGTGTCCAGGGCGGAGGTGGCCTCGTCCAGGATCAGGATAGGGGCGTCCTTGAGCATGGCCCGGGCGATGGCGATCCGCTGGCGCTGCCCCCCCGAGAGCAGAACGCCCCGGTCCCCGACCCGGGTCTCGAACCCCTGGGGGAGCTCACGGATGAAGGCCAGGGCGTGGGCCGCCTCGGCCACCCGCTCCAGCTCCGCCTGACTCGGCGGCTGGGCCCGCCCGTAGGCGATGTTGGCGGCGATGCTGTCGTTGAAGAGGACCACATCCTGGCTCACCAGGGAGATCTGGTCGCGCAGACTCTTCAACGAGAGCTCGCGGATGGCGATGCCGTCGACCAGGATCTCCCCCGCGCTTGGGTCGTAGAAGCGCGGCAAGAGGCTTGCGATGGTGGTCTTGCCGCTGCCGGAGCGCCCCACCAGGGCCACCTTCTCACCCGGCTCGATCACCAGATTGAGGTCCCGAACCGCCGGGGTCTTGTCCTCCGAGTAGCCATGGGTCACGCCCCGGTACTCGATGCGCCCCTCCGCCCGATCAAGGGTACGGGTGCCGGTGTCGGACTCCAGCTCGGAGTCCAGAAGATCGAAGAGGGTCTCGGCGGCGATGATGCCCCGCTGCAGGTGGGCATTGACCCCGGTGAGACGCTTCACGGGCGGGAGGAGCAAGCCCATGGCCACCACGAAGGACATGAAGGTGCCGACCGAGATGTCCTCCTTGATCCCCTGCATGGTGGAGAGATAGACGATCACTGCGATGGCGAGCGCCGAGATGAGCTGCACCAGGGGCACGCTCGCCGCCTCGGTGGCGATCATCTTCATCTGGAGCGACCGGGTCTTCTCGTTGATGAAGCCGAAGTGGGCCGCCTCGTAGTCCTGGCCGCCGAAGGCCTTGACCACCCGGTGGGCGTCGATCGCCTCCTGGGCCACATGGGTGAGCTCCCCCACCCGGTCCTGGATGCGTCGGCCGTAACGGCGGAAGCGCTTGCTGGCGAACTTGACCGCCGCCGCCATCACCGGGCCTATGATGAGAAAGATGGCCGATAGGGTGGCGTTGAGCCACAGCATGTAGGCCATCAGTCCGATGACCGTGAAACCGTCGCGCACCAGGGTGGTGATGGCCGAGGTGGCGGCGGTGTTGACGTTCTCCACGTTGTAGGTGAGCTTGGCCAGGATGTGGCCCGAGCCGTGGCGGTCGTAGTAGCGAGTGGGGGCCCTCAACAGATGCTCGAACATGGCCTGGCGCAGATCCGCCACCACCCGCCGGCCCACCCAGCTCAGGAAGTAGGTGTTGATGAATCCGGCGATGCCCCGCACCACGAAGAGCCCCACCAGGATCAGGGGCATGGTGCGCACCACGTCCTCGTTCTTCTCGATGAAGCTGCCGTCGATGAGGGGCTGCATCAGGGCGGCGAACAGGGGCTCGGTGGCGGCGAACACCAGCATGCCGACGATGGAGACGGCGAACATCCGCCAGTAGGGGCGCGCATAGCCCAGCAGACGCCGGTAGATGAGCCGGGGCCGGGTCCCGCCGGCGGCGGGCTCAGGGGTCACGGCGCCGCTTCCGGGGTACTGGTGTCCTCGGGCTCCCGACTCGCCTCGGCGCCGCGGGTGGCGGCGAAGGCGATGCGGCGCAGCCCCACCTCGGAGGCCGCATCCATGGCGGTCATTACCGCCTGATGGGGGGTCTGGGCGTCCGCCTGGATCAACACCGGCAGATCCCTGCGCTCATCGGGGCGCTCAGCCAGGGCGCCATTGAGGGCCCGAACCAGGGTGATGGGGTTGCGGTCCACCACCGCCCGGTCGTCGACGAAGTAGCTCCCCGACTGGTCGATCAGGATGCGGATCTGTTCCGGCTCCTCGGCGGGGACCTCCTCCCCCTGCGCCTGGGGAAGCTGCACCCGCAGCCGCGCCTCATCCTTGAAGGTGGTGGAGACCATGAAGAAGATGAGCAGCAGGAAGACCACATCGATCAGCGGCGTGAGGTTGATGTCCGGGTGGGGACGGCGATGGGGGCGCAGGTTCATGCGGCCTCCTCCTCCCCCCGCTCCCGCTCGCCCTTCATGACCTCCACCAGACGCAGGGCCTGCTCCTCCATATCGATGGCCAGCTTGCCGACCTTGCTGTCGAAAAAGCGATGGAACATCAGGGTGGGGATGGCCACCGAGAGGCCCGCCGCCGTGGTGATCAGGGCCTTGGAGATGCCTCCGGCCAAGACGGCGGCGTTGCCGGTGCCCGCGTTCATGATGACGCCGAAGATGTCGATCATGCCGAAAACGGTGCCGAGCAGCCCCAACAGGGGGGCCACCGAGGCGATGGTGCCCAGGGTGTTGAGATAGCGCTCGAGCTGGGCGATGACATGGCGCCCCGCATCGCCGATCGCCTCCTTCATCACCTCCCGGGAGTGGTTGCGGTTGATGAGCCCGGCGGCGAGCATGCGCCCCAGGGGAGAGGCCTCGCGAATCTCCTCGATCCGCTCCTCCGTGAGCTGACCCTGGCGGTAAAGCTGCCAGATGCGGGTGACCAGGTTGTCCGGCATGATGCGGCCCCGGCGCAGGGTCAGGGCGCGCTCGATGACGATGGCGGTGGCGATCACGGAACAGGCGAGGATGGGCCACATAAGCCAACCGCCCGCTTGCATCAGCTCAAGCAAGGGGATACCTCGGGGATTCGGGCCCTGGCGGGGGCCGTTACACTGGCTCTTCTTGTTGGACCTGGGGCCGGATGGGTGCCCAGCCGGGGTTCAAGACCGCCGCATGATACTCGAAAGCGGGAGCCCCCAACGCCACTGGCGCCTTATTCCGGGACCCTGTGGCTCCACAGCCGCCCTGCCCGCTCGCGCCAGGTCCAGGGCCCCGCGATGGATCCGTCCGCCGCCAGGCGCAGCTCGACGGCCCCGCTGACCCCGGTATTGAGGGCTCGGATGCCGCGCGCCGCGACCCGCTTCCGGACTTCCCGGGCCGGGAATCCGAAGGGATTGGCGTAACCCGCGGAGTAAAGCACCAGGCTCGGGGCAACCGCCTCCAGGAAGGGGGCACCGGTGGATGTGGCGCTGCCGTGATGCCCAGCCACCAACACATCGCTCGCCAGGGCCTGGGGTTGCTCCCGCACGAGTCGCGTCTCCGCGACGCGCCCGATGTCGCCGGGCAGCAGGATGGAGCGCCCGCCCGCCTCGACACGCAGCACGCAGGAGGCGTCGTTCCCCTCCTCCGGTGACTCTCCCGGGTGCAGGAAGCGGAAGCGGACCCCGGCCCAGTCCCAGCCCTGCCCCGCCCGGCAGGGCTCCGCCCCCGGCAGGCCCAGGATGGTCGGCTCCCCGCCGAGGATGCGCCCGACGGGTAGACGGCCCATCAGGCCCTGGGCACCGCCGGTGTGATCCCGGTCCGCGTGGCTCAGCACCAGGACATCCACCCGATCGACGCCGCGGGACTGGAGGAACGGGGCCACCACCACCGCACCTGTGTTGAATCCGCTATCGAATCCGGGTCCCGTGTCGTAGACCAGGGTCCCGTCCCGGGTACGCACGACCGCGGATAGACCCTGACCCACATCGAGCAGACTGAGCCACGCCTCGCCGGGGCCCGGGATCTCCGGGCGAAGCAGCAGGACCGGCAAGGCCAGCGCCAGCCCCAGCCAGCGACCCGGGAGCCCGCGGGGCGCGAGCAGCAGGGTCGTACCCGCAGCGGCGGCACCCCACACCCACAAGGGACGCTCAGAGAGGCTCGCGGCCGCCCAGGGCCAGGCCGCGACCCGCTCCAGACCCGTGAGACACCAGGCCAGCAGGTCCGCGGTCCAGACCAGTGGAAGGCCCAGGCCTGGGACCAGGGAGAGCAGACTCGTGACCAGCACCAGGGGCAGCAGCACCAGGCTGAACAGGGGCACCGCGACCAGGTTCACCACGGGTGAGATCAGGGATGCCCGGTTGAACAAGGCGAACAGCAGGGGCAGGAGCCCCAGCGCCACGGCCCACTGGGCCCGGCCCCAGCGGGTCCAGAGGTCGCGGGTGGGCAATCGCCCCCCAAGGCTGAAGAGCAGAACCGCCACCGCACCGAAGGACAGCCAGGCCCCGTAGGAGAGGACGGCGCCTGGATCCACCAGGAGCACCCCAGCCAGCGCCAGGCTGAAGGCGTGCCAGGGCCTCAGGGTCCGCTGCCAGAACAGGGCCCCGAGAACCACAGCGAGCATGATCAGGGCCCGCTGGGTGGAGACGGCAAACCCGGCCAGCGCCGCGTAGACCAAAGCTGCGGCGAGCGCTCCCAGGGCGCCGGCTCGGGGTGCCGCGATGGCGCGGGCCAGGCGGGGGCTCAGGGCCCAAAGCCGGCGTATCAGGAAGAAGGCCGCGGCGGCGATCAGGCCCACGTGCAGACCCGAGATGGCCACCAGGTGATTGGTGCCGGTGCGCGTGAGGACCTCCCAGTCCCCTGGCTCGAAGCCGGAACGTTCGCCGATGGTGAGGGCCTGGACCAGGGGGAGGGCCGGATGATCCCCGAGGACGCCCGCCAGGTGCCCCGCCAGGGACTGCCGCGCTCGGCTCAGCCACTGGCCCCCCGGTCCCGGATCGAGACGCTGGGGCTCGACCCCCTTGCGTAGGTTTCCGGTAGCCGCCACCCCCTGCTCGAAGAGCCACCGCTCGAAGTCGAATCCACCCGGGTTTGCGAAGCCGTGGGGCGGCTTCAGGCGCACCGGCAGCCGCCAGCGCTCACCTGCCTTCAGCTCCCCGGGGCCCCCGTACCAAGACAGCCGGACCAGGCCCCGGAAGCCCGCGTCCTTGGGCCCCGCCGCCCGGTCCTCCACCTGGGTCCGCTCGACCCGAAACAGGAAGCGCTGGGCAAACCCGGTGTCCGTCGGGATCGAGGCGATGCGCCCCTCGATGATCAGGGGTGCTCGCGCCAGCTCTTCGGGGAACGGTGACCACAGCAGTTCGAACGCCTGTAGCAGGGCCCAGAGGGCCCCGAGCGCGGCGGCGGCCAGCGGCCGCGCCAGACGCGGACGGGCAAGCCAGGGCAGACCCAGGGCCGCCACGGCGAGCACTGAGACCGCCCAGGGGGATGGAGTCCGAGGGAGCAGAAAGACGGCCCCGACACCGGCGGCAAAGGCGAGGCCCAAGGGGGCCAGGTTCTGGGGGCCCCCAGCGGTCACCCCCGAGCCAACCCCACCCCACCCGCGTCCTCGACCACGGAGCCAACCAAGAGGCCCGGCAGGGGGTTGCGGGGATAGGTCCGCGTCCGTGAGCCCGGACCGCCGATTGCGATGTGCCTTGGGCGTGGCGCGACATGCCCGCTCCCGACGTCAGTCGCGGATGTGGATGGGAAGCAGGTGACGTCCGCCCGACGTCTCGTATACTTGCGCCCCGGTTTTTCCCAGTGGACGAGGCCGGGTAACCGAGTGAAACACTGGCTGAGGCGCAACCTGCCAAGCTCCAAGAGCATCCGAGAGAACCGGAACCTCTCCGTCTTCGGCAAGCTCCTGCATGACCCCAACCTCTGGCACCTCAACCGGCGCTCCGCCGCCGGGGCCTTTGGGGTGGGCCTCTTCATGATGTACATGCCGCCCATCGGCCAGATGTTCATGGCGGCGGCGGCGGCCATCGTGCTGCGGGTCAACCTGCCTATCTCCGTGGCCCTGGTGTGGATCACCAATCCCCTAACCATCCCGCCCATGTTTTACTTCGCCTATCTCGTTGGGTGCGCCATCCTCGGCGCCCCGGCGGTGGAGTTCAGCCTGGAGTTCTGGTCGGCATGGCGCAACTGGGTGGCGGTGCTCGCCCCCTTGGCGCTGGGCATGCTGATCTGTGCCACTGTCTGCTCGGCGGCGGGCTATTTCGGTGTGCAGGCCCTGTGGCGCTGGAGCCTGATGCGCGATATCCGCCATCGCAAGGCGCGGATTCAGGCGATGGCCGGATCGACCACCGCCGCGCCGGGGGAAGCCAAGCCCAGGATCCCATCCTCCAGGCGCCAGACCTGATCCATGCGCGCCGCCAGGCGCAGGTCGTGGGTGACGATCACCAGGGCGGTGCCGATGTCGGCATTGAGCTCGAGCATAAGCTCGTAGACCTGGGAGGCGGTATGGCTGTCCAGGTTGCCGGTGGGCTCGTCCGCCAGCAGACACGCTGGACGGGTCACCAGGGCGCGCGCCACGGCCGCCCGCTGGCGCTCCCCCCCCGAGAGCTCCGAGGGCTTGTGGCGTCCCCGGTGCCCGAGTCCCACCCGTTCCAGCAGGGCCGCGGACTTTTCCCGGGCCTGGGCCGGGGACTCCCCGCCGATCAGGAGCGGCATGGCCACATTCTCCAAGGCCGTGAACTCAGGCAGCAGGTGGTGGAACTGATAGACGAAGCCCAGGTGCCGGTTGCGCAGCCGTCCGCGGCGCACCTCCGAGAGCCGCACCACCTCCTGGTCCATCCAGGTCAGGGTCCCGGCGCTCGGCCGCTCCAGGCCGCCCAAGCAATGCAGCAGGGTGCTCTTGCCGGAGCCCGAGGCCCCGACGATGGCCACGCGCTCCCCGGCCTTCACCCGGAAGTCAACGCCCTTGAGGACCTCCACGTCCAGCGGCCCTTGGCGGAAGGTCTTGCACAGGCCCCGGGCCTCCAGGACAGTCCCCTCCGCTCGCGCGCCCCCGTCACTCATAGCGCAGGGCCTCCGCGGGCTGGGTATTGGCGGCGCGCCAGGCGGGATAGAGGGTAGCGAGCACCGACATCAGGAAGGCGGCCCCCGCGATCACCAGCACATCGGAGGCGTGGACATCCGAGGGCAGGTCGCTGATGTAGTAAATGCTCGGGTCCAGGAAGTGGATGCCGAAGAGCCCCTCGATGCCGGCGATGATGGGCTCCAGGTTGAGGGCCAGGAGGACCCCGGCGATGACCCCGATCAGGGTCCCCACGAAGCCGATCGCCGTCCCCTGGACCATGAAGATCCCCATGACCCGCCCGGGGGAGGTCCCCAGGGTACGCAGCACGGCGATGTCCGACTGCTTGTCCGTTACCACCATCACCAGGGTGGAGACGATGTTGAAGGCCGCCACCGCCACGATGAGGAACAGGATGATGCTCATCATCCGCTTCTCCACCGCCAGGGCCCGGAAGAAGTTGGAGTGGACCTGGGTCCAGTCCAGCACCCGGTAGACGCCCCCCAGGTCATAGGCGATCTCCCGGGCCAGCCGGGGGGCCAGCCACAGGTCCGTGAGCTTGAGGCGGATCCCGGACACCTTGTCGCCCAGGGTCATGAGCTTGGCCGCGTCGTGCATCTGGATGAAGGCGGCGTTGCGGTCATAGTCCGCCATGCCCACGGCGAAGAGCCCGCTCACAGTGAAGCGCTTGAGCCGCGGCATGATGCCCACCGGGGTCGCGCTCACCTGGGGGGTGACCACGGTCACCTTGTCCCCCACCTCCACCCCGAGATAGCTTGCCAGGTCGCGGCCCAGGATGATCCGGAACTCCCCGTCCACCAGGTCATCCACGGAGCCCTCCACCATGTCGCGGCGCAGGTCCGCCACCTGGTCCTCCTCCTCCGGCAGGATGCCCCGCACCAGGGCCCCGCTCACGTTGGATCCCCCCACCAGCATGGCCTGGACCTCCACGAAGGGGGCCGCCCCGACCACGTCCGGATGGGCCCGCACCTGCTCCAGCAGGGGTTGCCAGTCGGCCATGCCGCCATAAGGATCGGCAAGGGTCGCGTGGGAGGCCATGGACAGGATGCGGTCCCGGATCTCCTTGTGGAAGCCGTTCATGACCGACAGCACCACGATGAGCGCCGTGATCCCCAGCATGATCCCCAGCATGGAGATCAGGGAGATGAAGGAGATGAAGTGGTTGCGGCGCTTGGCGCGGGTGTAGCGCAGGCCGATGTACAGCGGGAGGGGGTGAAACATGGCGCGGCATTTAACCACACCTGGGGCCAGCGGTGGCGCTCGCGCTCGCACCGGGGGCGCCGAGGAGCGGCGGTGGACCCGATCGGCGTGGGGATCTTCGTCCGT
>JBLMWY010000297.1:0-6096 GCA_050257475.1 Bdellovibrio bacteriovorus | reverse complement strand
CGCGGCGGTACCGAGATCTTCATCTACGCGTGCGACCATGCCCGCCTGTTCGCCCGCACCACGGCCCTGCTGGACCAGGTGGGGCTCAGCATCCTCGACGCCCGGGTCATGACCACCGATGATCAGATGGTGGTGGACAGCTACCAGGTCCTGGACCAGGACGGCCAACCCGTCGATGACCCCGCCCGCCTGGAGGAGATCCGCGAGGCCCTCACCGCGGTTCTGCGCGCCCGGACGGGGGCCGAGATCCAGGTGGCGCGCCGACTGCCCCGGCAGCATCGCCACTTCCCCATCCAGACACGGGTGAGCTTCTCCGCCGACGAGGCCAACCGGCGCACCGTCATGCGCCTGACCACCCTGGATCGACCGGGACTCTTGGCGGCGGTGGGGGCCGTGTTCCAGGATTGCGGGATCCGGCTTCAAAACGCCAAGATCGCCACCATCGGGGCCGAGGTTGACGACGTCTTCTTCATCACCAGCAGCGACGATGCCCCCATCACCTGCGAGACCGCCCTGGCCTGCCTGCGGCGGGAGATCCACAACCGGCTCGAGGACCATGGGACAACCTGAAAGCCAGAGCGCACGGCGGGCGGTCTCAAGGGCGCGGCGCCCCGGGGGCGCTTGCCTGCTCGCCCTGTTGCTGGTGCTCGCGGCAATACCTGCCTGGGCGCAGGCCGAGGAGGCGGCGACCGAGCAAACGCCGGCGGCTATACCGGCCCAAGACCCCGCCGCCCGCTGGCTCGACGAGGTGCGGGCCCAGCGCCAGGCCTGGGAGGAGCGGCGCAAGGCCAGCCGCGAGGCCTTCGAGGCACGGCGCCGCCTGGCCGACCCCCGGGGGGCCGCCCAGCACGATGCCTGGGAGGACGAGGTGGAGCGCCGCCGCGAGGCACGGCGCCAGCAGCGGGAGCAGGAGCTGGAGCATTTTCGTGGTCTCGGCCCCCCGGACCCGCCCTGGCGCGAGTCGATGGCGCCCTGGGGTTACCCCCCGCAGACGGCCACGCCGCCCTCAGCCCCGCCACCCCTAGGTGCGGCCACCGCCGACGGGCAGCCCTCGGAGCACGGCGAGCCGCCCCCACCAGGAATCATCTACCCGCCGGGCGCGCCGCCCCGGGGCCCCTACTCGCCCCAGGACTGGGACAATCTCTGGTACTACCGGGGCTACTGAGCCGGGCGAACAGGCACCTCCCGCTCAGACGGGAGGCGCCTCGATCAGCTCCAAGGCGTTGCCGTCCGGGTCACGGCAGAACAGGGCCCGGCGGCCGGATCGGCTCAGCGTATAGGCCACCCCGGCCGACACAAGACGCGCCACCAAGGGCTCCAGGTCGGCCACCGTCATGGCCAGGTGGCGATCGCGGCCCCCGTGGGGCGGGCGCCCCTCCACCGGGTCCGGATTGGGCAGCTCCAGCAGATGGATCTGCCCCCGGCCGACCTGCAGCCAGGCCCCCGGATAGCCGAGATCCGGACGCTCCGCGATCACCCGCAGACCGAGCAGATCGCGGTAGAACCGAAGCGAAAGCTCCGTATCTGCCACCAGCAGACTGGCGTGGTGGATCTCCTGAACCTCGGGATCAGCGGACACTCTAGACTCCAAGGGGCCGGCGGAACCCATGGCACGCGGTTCCGTGGGGTATGTCGGTCGAGGCTTGGCCTATACTAGCGTCTTTTCCCAGGTTCCGGCGCGGAGCCACGCCCGTCCAACCCCGAGCGATTCTCCACCTCATGAACCCGGCCCTCGGGCGACTCCAGCCCTATCCATTCGAGAAGCTTGCGGCGCTGCTGCGCGGCGCTGAGCCGCCCAGCCATCTGGACCCGATCGCGCTGTCCATCGGCGAGCCCCGGCATCCCACCCCGGCCCTGATTGCGGATGCCCTGATCGCTCACCTGCACACCCTCTCCGTCTACCCAAGCACCCGGGGCCTCCCGGCCCTGCGAGAGGCCATCGCCCGCTGGCTGGGGACCCGCTTCGGGCTCGGCGCGAGCGGGATCGACCCGCAGCGCCAGGTCCTCCCGGTCAACGGCACCCGGGAGGCCCTCTTCGCCTTCGCCCAGGCGGTCGTGGACCCCGGCCGCGACCCCTTGGTCCTGATGCCCAACCCCTTCTACCAGATCTACGAGGGGGCGGCGCTGCTCGCGGGGGCCGAGCCCGGCTTCCTGCCCTGCCTGCCCGAGACCGGCCTGGTGCCGGACTTCGACGCGGTGGACGCCACCACCTGGGACCGCTGCCAGCTCCTCTATATCTGCTCGCCGGGCAACCCCACAGGGGCCCTGCTGGATCAAGGGACGCTGACACGGTTGATCGAGCTCGCCCACCGCCACGACTTCATCATCGCCTCCGACGAGTGCTATTCGGAGCTCTACCTGGACGAGTCCGCGCCGCCCCCGGGCCTGCTCCAGGCCGCCGCCAACCTGGGCAACGACGGGTTCACGCGCTGCATCTGCTTCCACAGCCTCTCCAAGCGTTCCAACGCCCCGGGGCTGCGCTCGGGCTTCGTGGCCGGGGATGCGGACCTCATCGAGCGCTTCTTTGCCTACCGCACCTATCACGGCTGCGCCATGCCGCCGCCGACCCAGCACGCGAGCATCGCCGCCTGGGGCGACGAGCAGCACGTGCGGGCCAACCGGGCCCTGTATCGGGAGAAGTTCGCCGCGGTGCTGGAGATCCTGGGGGATCGCCTGCGCGCCCCCACCCCGGCGGGCGGCTTCTATCTGTGGCCCCACACACCGATCCCGGACACCGAGTTCGCCCGCCGTCTGTTCGCCGAGGAGCACGTGGCGGTGCTGCCCGGGAGCTTCCTCTCCCGCCCCCGGGGCGCCCGGGATCCCGGCGCCAACAGGGTCCGCATGGCCCTGGTGCCGCCGCTCGACGAATGCATCGACGCGGCCCAACGCATCCGCCGATTTGTAGAAAGGCTTTAAAAACCGAGTAGCGAGTCGCAAGTGGCGAGGGCCAAGGACTGGAACCCCTCGCAGCTCGCCACTCGTTACTCGCCACTCAAGCGAGAGCGTTTATGAGCGACAACGAGACCATCATCGTCGAGGCCTTCGAGCGCCGGGCCGAGATCACCCCCCGCAACGTCGAGACCCGGGTGCGCGACGCCGTGCAGGACACCATCGAGCGCCTGGACCGGGGCGAGATCCGGGTGGCCGAACGGCGCGACGGCGACTGGGTGGTGAACGAGTGGATCAAGAAGGCGGTGCTGCTGTCCTTCCGGATCGAGGACAACTGGTTCATGAAGGGGGGCTTCACCAACTACTACGACAAGGTCCCCTCCAAGTACGCCGACACCAACTCCCGCGAGTTCCGGGACGCCGGGGTCCGGGTGGTCCCCCCCGCCACCGCCCGCAAGGGGGCCTACATCGCCCCCTCCTGCGTGCTGATGCCCTCCTACGTGAACATCGGGGCCTATGTGGACTCCGGCACCATGGTGGACACCTGGGCCACCGTGGGCTCCTGCGCCCAGATCGGCAAGAACGTGCACCTCTCCGGCGGCGTGGGGATTGGCGGGGTCCTGGAGCCGGTGCAGGCGGCCCCGACGATCATCGAGGACAACTGCTTCATCGGGGCCCGCTCGGAGATCGTGGAGGGGGTCATCGTCGGCGAGGGGGCGGTAATCTCCATGGGGGTCTACATCGGCCAGAGCACCAAGATCTACAACCGGGAGACCGGCGAGATCCTCTACGGCCGAGTCCCCTCCGGGGCCGTGGTGGTCCCGGGCAACTTGCCGAGCAAGGATGGGAAGTACAGCCTCTATTGCGCCGTCATCATCAAACAGGTGGACGAGCGGACCCGGGGGAAGGTGGGGATCAATGAGCTGTTGAGGGATATTTGAGGGGAAGTGGCGAGTTGCGAGTTGCGAGGGCCGAGGACAAGGTAGCGGATCATGGTCACCCTGTATGGCATCGCCAACTGCGACACCATGAAGAAGGCGCGGGCCTGGCTGGATGGTCGCGGGGTCGCGTATGTCTTCCATGACTTCAAGAAGGCGGGGGTCGACGAGGCCCTGGTGCGGGGCTGGGTGACGGAGCTGGGGTGGGAGGCCCTGGTGAACCGCCGGGGGACCACCTGGCGGCGACTGCCGGAGTCCGCACGGGAGGGGATCGACGCGGAGGCCGCCGTCCGACTCTTGGTCGAACACCCCTCGCTCATCCGCCGCCCGGTCCTCGACACGGGCGGGACCCGCCACGTCGGCTTTTCCGAGGACCTGTACCGAGGGCTCTTCCCCTGATGTCACCCACTCTGGCGCTCGCCTGCGAGCTGATCCGGCGCCCCTCGGTCACCCCCGACGATGCCGGCTGCCAGGACCTGATCGCGGAGCGCCTGGCCGCCGCCGGCTTCTCGATCGAGCCCATGCCCTTCGGCGAGGTGACTAACCTCTGGGCCCGGCGGGGCGACTCGGGCCCCCTCCTGTGCCTCGCCGGGCACACCGACGTGGTCCCTCCAGGGCCCCTGGATGACTGGACCTCCCCTCCCTTCGAGCCGACCATCCGCGACGGTCGCCTCTATGGCCGCGGGGCGGCGGACATGAAGGGGTCCCTGGCGGCCCTGGTGACGGCGGTGGAGGGCTTCGTGGCCGAGCACGCGTGGCACCGGGGCTCCATCGCCTTCCTACTCACCAGCGACGAGGAGGGGCCCTCGGTCGACGGCACGGTGCGGGTGGTGGAGCGGCTCCAGGCCCGCGGCGAGCCCATCGACTGGGCCTTGGTGGCGGAGCCCTCCAGCCACGAGCGGCTGGGCGACACCATCAAGAACGGCCGCCGGGGCAGCCTCAACGGCTTCCTGACCATCCACGGCAAGCAGGGACACGTGGCCTATCCGCAGCTCGCCAATAACCCCTTCCATGCCGCCGCCCAGGCCCTGGCCGACCTGTGCGCCGAGGTCTGGGACCAGGGCAACGCCCACTTCCCTCCCACCAGCCTGCAGGTCGCCAATCTCAACATGGGCACGGGGGCGGAGAACGTGATCCCGGGACGCCTCAGCGCCCAGTTCAACCTGCGCTTCTCCACCGAGCTGACGGTGGAGGTCATCGACCGGCGGGTGCGCCGCATCCTGGATGCCGGGGGCTTCGACTATGAGCTTAACTGGCGCCTCTCGGGCAATCCCTTCCTCACCCCGGCAGGCGAACTGGTGGAGGCCACCCGCTGCGCGATCGCGGACGTGCAGGGGCTCGAGACCCAACTCTCCACCAGCGGCGGCACCTCGGACGGACGCTTCATCGCCCCCCTGGGCGCCCAGGTGGTGGAGCTCGGCCCCATCAACGCCAGCATCCACCAGGTGGATGAGCACGTGGGTGTCGAGGAGCTGGAGCGGCTCTCGGCCATCTACCGGGGCATCTTCGAACGGCTCCTGAGGCCGGGCTGAGTCCGGCTCGCCCGGCAGCCGATGATCCAGATCAGACCAGGGACCGATGGGGACCGGCCCCAGATCCTCGAGCGCATGGAGGAGGTCTTCGGGGCCGAGCCCGCCCGTCGCGCCGAACGGCTCTGGGACTGGCAGTGGCGTGAGGACCCCCGGCTTCCCAGCCCCGGCTACCGCGGGGTAGTGGCGGACTGGGACGGTCGCCTCATCGGGGTCTTGAGCACCATCCCGGCCGGGCTCCACATCGGCGGGGAGCCGGTCCAGGCCTGGTGGTTCGTGGACGTCCTGGTCCATTGGGGGCTGACCCGCCAGGCCCTGCGCGAGCAGCGCCGCGCCGGTGGGCGGGGCGCGACGGACCTCCCCGGGGGGATCGCCGCGGCCCTCTTCGATCATCCAGCCGCCGGCCCCATCCAGCTCGGCAAGCACATCGCCGACGCCATGATGACCATCGGTCATCGGCTCGGATTCGCGTATCTGCCAAACACCGGCAGCCTCCATCGCCGTGTCTCGATGCGTCGCCCCCTGGGTCGCCTCTTGGGCACCCACCTGGGGGACCTGACCGGCGCCATCCTCGATCTGGCGCTACCCGCGATCCCAAGACCCCCATTCCCGGTGCGGCTCCACGAGGGTCCATTCGACGGCCGCTTCGATCGCCTCTGGGAGTCCATGAGGCCGCGTTTTCCGGCCATCTGCCGCCGCGACGCGGCCCTGCTCGAGTGGCGCTATCGCCGGCATCCGGA
>JBLMWY010000296.1:0-8565 GCA_050257475.1 Bdellovibrio bacteriovorus | reverse complement strand
CGCACCGCCGAGGAGAACTCCGCCAGGGCGGAGGCATTGATCAGGTGCACCGCGTAGCCGAGGGCGACACCGATGGCGATGGCGATCACCGTTACCAGGGCCCGCAAGGGGTGCTGGCGCGAGAAACCGCCGACGAGGTGTTGCAGCAACCAGCTCACGCGGTCACCAATCGGCCTTGGTGGAGGCGCAGGACGCGATCGGCGGTGGCGGCCGCATGCTCCGAGTGGGTGACCAGGATACCGGCAGCCCAGCGGTCCTTGATGGTGCGGGCCAGGAGCGCCAGCACCCGGTCCGCCGTCTCGGGGTCCAGATTACCGGTGGGCTCATCGGCCAGAACCAGGGCCGGCCGATGCGCCAGGGCGCGGGCCAGGGCGACCCGTTGCAGCTCGCCCCCGGAGAGCTCTTGGGGCAGAGATTCGCCCCTCTCCCCAAGTCCGACCGCCGTCAAGAGCTCCTGGACCCGGTGGACACGCTCGGCGGGGCCAAGCCCGAGCAGCACCAGCGGCAGCTCCACGTTCTGGGTCAGGGTCAGGTGGGGCAGGATGTGGAAGGCCTGGAAGACGAATCCGACCCGGGTGCGGCGCAGCCGGGTGCGCGCGTCCTCGTCGGCCGTGGTGATGTCAGTCCCATCGATCCGGATCCACCCGGCATCGGGCAGATCAAGCCCGGCGATCAGATTCAATAGGGTCGACTTGCCGGCCCCCGACTCGCCGACCACGGCGACGTACTCCCCCGCGCCCAGCTCCAGGGCCAGGTCTTGCAGGATCGCCCGCGTGCCGAAGCGCCGGGTCAAGCCGCTGATGGACAACATGGCACTGGATCCGGCGGACTTGGTTTTCTCGTTTTGGGGCTGGCAAGGGGGCTGAATGGTGCTCAGTCGCGCGAGGCTCCGGCGCCACATGCGCCTCGACCGCCGGCTTATATCAGGCCATCGAGCCGAATTTTCACGCGTCAAGAAGTCGCGCTTCAGCAAAGCCGGGTCTAGGTCGGGGCCGAGCGAGGCCGGTGGCGGGAGCGGGGGGTCTCGCGTGGTAGATTTGGGGATCGATAGGCGGTGGTCCGCCTCGTATTACGGGGGGTAGATCCTGCAACCGCGCGGATGGAGCCGTCGCTCTGCGCGGAGCTTCCGCCTCCGGTCAGAGCCAAGGCTGGCCGCGAGCTCGACGAACGGGATGGGCGCTTCGCTGGCAGTCAGGAGCCGATCGGACCTCGGCCATCGGCCCAGGTCCGGGCGCCGTGGATGAGCCTCACGGCGGCGAAGGCGACCAAGGCGAGGCGGACCAGCTCGGTGCTGAAGTAGAGTCCGTGGAGGCGCTGGAAGGGTGCAACCTGGGGCGGTTCCGGGGTTCGGGGCAGGAAGTCGAGCTGGCGCCCGAGGGCGACAACCTCGGGCTCGATCCCGAAATGGACCATGGCGACGAGCACCAGGGCCAGGAAGAGCAGGACCGCCGTCAGCCTTCCGGCTCGGCTCACGACGGCCAGGACGACGGCGAGAACACCGAGGACCAATTGGGCGCGGTTCCAGCCTGCGAAGAAGACACGGTTGAGCTCTGAGGCGTGGACCCACAGCAGACTCGTCTTCTTGGACTCGGTGTCCAATGGGTCGAAGCCAGCCCGTTCTGCGAGGGCCGGATTGCGCTCGAAGAGGTCTGGAAAGCCCGAGAAGTTGTAGGAGACCACGGCCCCAGTCACCACGGAGCCACCCAGCCAGAGGCCAAGGACCAGGATCAGCAGGGCGCGCGTCTTCACAGTAATGGCTCCTGGGAGGCTCGGATCGGGCCCGAGCGGGTACACCGCAACATCCGTGGGTCAAGCCTCACTTCGATTCGAGCCGCTTGGGTGCCACCAGGCATCGCGGTGCCCCGGAAGCGCAGCGGGAGCCCGCCGTTGTCGATAGGCGCCTTAGGTGCCGGCGATCCGGTCATAGTACCGGGCCCGGTAGAGGAGCCTGGGAACGGCCCCATCGCTGAATCCCGTGCGGGTGTGGAGCACGTTGTTGCAGATGAGTCCCCATCCGGACTCCAACCGTCCCAGGAAGTGCGAGGGGGACGACTCACGCAGGACACTCTTTAAGGTCGTCACCGCGGCCACAGTGAGCGGATCGTTCCGCCAGCGGATGCTGCGGCTGCGGTCCGTGTAGCGCATGTGCAGGTGCCCGTCAGGGCTGAAGGAGAAGACCGGGCCCGGCCGGTCGGGACGGGGCGAGGCATCCGCCTGCCCATCGCCCCCGCCCGGCCCATCCGCGGGATTGGCCGGGATCGTCATGCACTCGGGATGCATCAGGGCGCGGATGTGCTCGGGGTCCTGGTCGCGCACCCGGATGTAGGCGATCTCGGGGTCCAAGAGGGCGTTCTCGCCCCCGGCCTCGGCGGGGTGGACGCAATGGAGTATGAGTCCATGGATCTGGTGCTCCGCATCGTTGTAGTAGCCGTCCGTATGCCAGGCGATGGCCCTGTTTGTATAGGGAATATAGCCGGCGTGACGGGCATCGCCCTGGACCATCAGGGAGGTGATGGCGTCCTCGTCCGCTCCCCGGTTGTGGTCCAGCCGGCGCAGCCCGAAGCGCTCGCCGAGCCGGGCTGGGATGGTCTTGTCCGGATCATCCCCGGTGGTGCCCACGTAGATGGCCATGTTGGCGCGTCGACACCCTGTGCGGATGGCCTCGCATTCCGCGTCGCTCAGACGGCGCGGATCTCCGATCTCGACGATCAGATCATCGAGCGTCCCGGGGGCCGCGGCCAGCCTCGCCTCCCGCCAGGCGCTATAGGCCGCTTGGTCTTCCAGGTCGAACGGCGAGCCGGCGGGCAGGGCAGCGGTGGCGCTGGGGTGCGCGGGCTTCATTGGCGTTTACCTCAGTCTGGAGAGATCTCCACAAGCACCTCGTCGGGGTTGACCGCATCCGCCTTCATCACGTAGACCTTGGTGACCATGCCCGCGATCGGGGCCTGGATCTCGGTCTCCATCTTCATGGCCTCGGTGACCAGCACCGGTTGGCCGGCCTCCACCCGATCCCCTTCCTTGACCAGCACGTCGACGATATTACCTGGCATCGAGGTGGCCACGTGACCCGGTGCGCTGGGTTTGGGGCGCCGCCCGGAGATGGCCTTCTTGACAGCCCCCTCCGCGCCGCCGGTGAGGACCAGCTCGTCCAGGGTCTCCACCACCACCTCCTCTGGCACCCCGTCGATGGCGAGGTAGAAGTGGCGGTCCGGCTGGCCCTTTTGGCCGGCGCCCGTGACCTTGACGTGATAGGTCTCGCCGTGGATGGCGATGTTGAACTCCGTGGGCGCGTGCTTGGGTCCGTTGAGATGCATCGGCGGCTCCAGGGGTTCGGGGACCAGGGTCCCCTCGGCCCGGTGCTCCAGAAAGGCACGACCGATATCCGGGAACATGGCGAAGGTGAGGACGTCCTCCTCGGATTGGGCCAGGTCGCCGATATCGTGGGTCAGACGCTCCAGCTCGGGCTTGAGCAGATCCGCCGGCCTGCACTCCACCGGCTCCTCGTTGCCGATCGCCTGCTGCTGGAGGGTGGGATTCACGGGGGCGGGGGCGCGCCCGTAACGGCCCTGGAGATAGAGCTTCACCTCGTTGGTGATGGTCTGGTAGCGCTTGTCCGTAAGCACGTTGATCACCGCCTGGGTGCCCACGATCTGGGAGGTGGGTGTTACCAGGGGTGGGTAGCCGAGATCCTTGCGTACCCGGGGGATCTCCTCCAGCACCGCGGGCATGCGCTCGAGGGCGTTCTGCTCCTTCAACTGGTGGGCCAGATTGGAGATCATCCCACCGGGGACCTGATTGACCTGAACCCGGGTGTCCACCCCAGTGAAGGCGCTCTCGAACTGGTGATAGCGCTTGCGCACCTCGTAGAAGTACATGCCGATCTCCTGGAGCGCCGCGAGGTCCAGACCGGTGTCGTAACGGGTGCCGCGCAGGGCCGCCACCATGGACTCGGTGGGCGGATGGGAGGTTCCGCCGGCCAGGGAGGAGATGGCGGTATCGATGGTGTCGCAGCCATTTTCGATCGCCTTGAGATGGCACATGTCGGCGAGCCCCGAGGTCGCGTGGGAGTGCAGGTGCAGGGGCAGGTCGACCGCATCCTTAATGGCCTTCACCAGCTCGGCGGTGACGAAGGGGGTGAGGAGCCCCGCCATGTCCTTGATGGCGATGGAGTCGCACCCCATGGCCGCCAGCTCACGACCCATCTGTACGAAGCCCGCCACCGTGTGCACCGGGCTCTGCGTGTAGCAGATGGCTCCCTGGGCGTGCTTGCCCACGGCCTTGGTGGCCTCAATGGCCGTCTTGAGGTTCCGCAGGTCATTCAGGGCGTCGAAGATGCGGAAGACGTCCATGCCGTTGGCGGCGGCCCGGGCCACGAAGGCCCGCACCACATCATCGGAATAGTGCCGGTAGCCGAGCAGGTTCTGACCCCGCAGGAGCATCTGCAGCCGCGTCTTAGGCAGGGCCTCCCTGAGCCGTCGCAGTCGCTCCCAGGGATCCTCCTTCAAGAAGCGGATGCAGGCATCGAACGTAGCGCCCCCCCAGCACTCCAGGGACCAATAGCCCAGAGCGTCGAGCTTGGGGCAGATCGGCAGCATGTCCTCAAGGCGCATGCGCGTGGCGATGAGGGACTGGTGCGCATCCCTGAGCACCAGCTCGGTGACGTTGATCTTGGGCATGTCAGTGACCGGGAAGGGTTAGTCCGTGAAAAACGCGAATGAATGCGAAGAAGAAATCGACTGATCAAAAACCGGCAATCTGGAGCGGCAGAGAATGGGCCCCGGGGACTGCCCCGCTGGGCTGGAGCACCGGCGTGAGTCCCCCATGCTCATTCGCGCTTTTCGCTACCTTCGCGTTCTTGGCGCAATACAGTATTTTCGCAGACGGCTACAGCCCCGCGTGGGCCGCGATGGCGGCGGCCAGGGCGGCGGCGATGTGCTCCTTGCGGCGCTTTTCAGAGTAGTCCAGGAGCTCCGGGTGGGAATCGAGGAAACCGGTGTTGAAGCGCCCGGAGCAGAACTCGGGGTCCCGCAGGATCGCCTGGTAGAAGGGGATGGTGGTCTTGATGCCGAAGACCCCGATGTCGCGCAGGGCGCGGCAGCTCCGGTTGACCACATCGTCCCAGGTGAGCGCCCAGACGATCACCTTGGCGAGCATGGAGTCGTAATGGGGCGGGACCGTATAGCCGGTGTAGATGCCGGCATCCGTGCGTACCCCCGGGCCGCCGGGGGCATAGTAGCGGGAGATGCGCCCAAAACTTGGCAGGAAGTTGTTCTTGGGGTCCTCGGCATTGATCCGGAACTGCATGGCGAAGCCGCGCCTTTGGATCTCGTGCTGCTTGAAGCGCAGGGGCAGGCCAGCGGCGATGCGGATCTGCTCCTCCACCAGGTCCACCCCCGTGATGCTCTCGGTGATGGTGTGCTCCACCTGGATGCGGGTGTTCATCTCCATGAAATAGAAGCGCCCATCCGAGTCCTGGAGGAATTCTACCGTGCCCGCGTTCGTATAGCCCACGGCCCGCGCCGCCAGGACCGCGAGCCCCCCGACGTATTGGCGCTCCGCCTCATCGAGCTGGGGGGAAGGGGCGATCTCGATCAGCTTCTGGTTGCGGCGCTGTATGGAGCAGTCGCGCTCGTAGAGATGGATGCAGTTGCCGTGGTGATCCCCGAGGACCTGAACCTCGATGTGGCGGGGGTTCACCACACAGCGCTCCAGGAAGACTTCGGCGCGGCCGAAGGCCTTGGTGGCCTCGGAGATTACCCGCTCATAGTTGCTGCGCAGGGCCCTCGGGTCGTCACAGCGGCGGATACCGCGGCCGCCGCCGCCGGAAGTGGCCTTGAGCATCACCGGGTAGCCGATCTCATCGGCGAACCGCAGCGCCGCCTCGAGGCCCTCCAGGTTGCCGGGGCTGCCCGGGGTGACGGGGACACCGGCGCGCTGCATGGCGAAGCGGGCCTCCGTCTTGTCACCCATGCGCCGGATCACCTCGGCGCTGGGACCAATGAAGGTAATTCCCCGGCGGGCGCAGGCCAACGCCAGCTCGGGGTTCTCCGAGAGGAAGCCGTAGCCGGGATGAATGGCGTCGCAGCCCGTCGCCGAGGCCAGATTGACGATATTGTGGACGTTGAGATAGCCCGCCAGGGGATGGCTGCCCAGGCTGTAGGCCTCGTCCGCCTTCTTGACGTGCAGGGAGTGGCGGTCGGCCTCGGAATACACCGCCGCCGAGCGAATACCCATCTCGGCGCAGGCGCGGATGACCCGCACCGCGATCTCGCCGCGGTTGGCAATCAGAATCTTACGTAGCATCGATCGGCCTTCTTCGGGCTCAGGCGCGAGGGCGCTGGGGAGCGCGGATATGCTGCTTTGCAGCAATATACCCTAGTCGAAGGAATCCGCAAGCCTACCGCGGCCTGCCGCAAGGCTCAGGCACCGGAAATCCGCCGGAGGCAAGCGGCCCGCCATATACTCACCCTTGAGAGGAGCCAACCAGCCTGAGGTACGCGATGGAGACCAAGATCTACCGTCATCTCCTTGTGGCCGTGGACTTCGAGCCCGAGAGCGAGCCCGTGGTGGTCCGCGCCCAGGCCCTGCGTGACCTTCTAGGCACACGCCTGAGCCTGTTGCACGTAGTGGAGCATGTGCCGCCGCCCATGGAGTACATGCCGCTAGGCTTCGCCGGCGAGGTGACTGGCCCCGATGATCTATCGCTCGAAGGAGAGCTGATGGTGGTGGCCCGGCGCCAGCTCGACACCCTGGGGGAGCAGCTCGGGGTGCCCGAGGCGGATCGGCTGATCCGAGTCGGTCCCACCGGCCACACGATCGACGAGGTCGCGGGCGAGGTCGGAGCCGACCTGATCCTGATTGGCAGCCGTGGCCGTCACGGTCTGCTCGGCCTGTTTGGCTCCACCGCCAAGACGGTGCTGCGCAGCCTCCAGTGCGATGTGCTGTGCGTGCGCATCGGGGAGCGGGAGTGACTGGCTCGCTGGGGACCGCGTGGGGATCCTAAGCGGACCCGGGGCCCAGTCGCGGATCGTGCGCACCCGGGCGCCCAACAAAAAGCCCGCCGGCGGGCGGGCTTACCTGGGCCCGGCCGGGGCGGGGCCCCGACCAGATCAGCGCTGATCCCTCAGGCGAGCTCGTCGGCGCCGATCTGCTGCATCAGGCCGAAGCTCTTGACGAAGGGATTGGCCATGCGGGGATCCTTGAGCATGGCCTTGTAGTCGCCGGCCTTGAACTTGAGCTTGCCGGTGGTGAAGGCCATGCCCATGCCGGCCATGCCGATGCCCTTCTCCACCCACTTGAGCCAGTCCTTCAGGTCGGCGCGCATGTCCCAGTTGGCCGGCGGGTCGGAGGGAGACCAAGCGCCGGCGCGCACGCACACGCCGTTCTCCACCACGAAGACCCCGCGCGGATTGTCCTCGTTCTTGAAGCCGCAGTAGATCACGGAGTTGAAGCCGATCTCGGCCAGCTTGTCTCTGACGTCCGGCTCGTTGTTCCAGGCGTCCTTCAGGGCGTTCATCCACTCGGCGGAAAAGAGCTGAGACATGGTAGTTGAGTCCTCCAGGTTGGTGTCGACTCGCCCCGTGAGTCGGGTGGGGCCAGTCTCGGGTTGATTGAGGTCAGGGGTCGTTCGACTCAGCGGACCCCGGTGTCCGCGAGGCGATCGATTCTAACAGGAAGGTGAGGAAAGTGACCCTCGCCATGGAGCCTCGGCGGGCGTCAGGCCGCCGGCTCCTTGGACGATGAATCGGGCGGGGTTGGGCTGGGGGAGGGGGACTCCCAGGGTCGCGCTCGAAGCTGCCGCTCCACCCGCCCGCCGCAGGCGCTGAAGCAGTCCTCATACTGGCGCTGGCAGATGCTCATGTCTGCCCCGAGGCACGATTCGGGCGGGCTGCAGGGGCGCGAGCCGCTGCTCTTGCAGAGCTCGAAGTCCGTCTTTGCGGCGGCGACCCGCGCGGCGCACTCCTGCTCGCGCAGTGTCTGGCGGGCCTGGCACTCATCCTTGAAGCGAGCGCAGCGGTCGAGGCAGGCCTGGCCCGAAGGCCCTTCTGGCTGGATCAGCTTCTGCTCATAAAGCCGGTCGGCACAGCCGGAGATGAACGCGGCGGCGAGGGATACCGCCGCGAGGACAACGGCCAAGCCTCGAGCCAATCTTACGGGCATGGAGCTCTCCTGTTTCGGGGTCTCGACTGGGAATGGCCGGCACGGCCGTGAGGACTTTAGCATATCCGCCTCCGGGACCTCGGGGCGTCACGCGGGGTCGGGGCTCCATGGGGCATCCCGGGGAAAGACCACCAGGTGATCGGCCTCGAGCCGGATCCCGATCTCGTCGCCGACGGCGTGCTGGTGATGGCTCGGCACCAGGCACAGGACCTCGGTTCCGCTGGTGAGCCTGAGGGTATAGAGATACTCGGCCCCACGGAAGGCCCGCTCCACCACGATGGCCCGTCGCGGGCTCGACTCGTCGTAGAGCAGGTCGTCAGGGCGGATCAGGACCTCCGCCGGACTGCCAGAGGGCAGGCCGTGCGGATGCTCGCCCGCCACCCGTCCGAGCTCGGTCTTGACTCG
>JBLMWY010000295.1:0-6136 GCA_050257475.1 Bdellovibrio bacteriovorus | reverse complement strand
GCGCTTGGGACTGGCCCGGGGGGCGGCCGCATGGGCCATCACCTTATCCAGTCGACGGGCCTGCTACCCCTCGCCGGTGCCGGCGGGGCGGTCTCCGCACGCTTGACCCTGTGATTCCACGATGCCTTGAGCCCATGCGAATCCTGATTGTTGAAGACGACCTGGACCTTGGAAAGGGTTTGAAGGCGGGCCTCGGGCAGGACGGCTATGCGGCGGATTGGGTAAGGGACGCGGAGGCGGCGGACCACGCCATGCGCATGGAGCACTTCGACCTCGTCGTCTTGGACCTGGGGTTGCCGGGGCGCGACGGTCTTGATTTCCTCAAGGACCTGCGCAGCCAGGGCATCTGCACCCCGGTCCTGATCCTCACCGCGCGGGATGCGGTGCCAGACCGTGTGGCCGGGCTGGACGCGGGCGGCGACGATTTTCTCATCAAGCCCTTTGACCTGGATGAGCTCAGCGCCCGCATCCGGGCCTTGACTCGACGCAGTCGGGGACAGCCCTCAACCGTGCTCAGGATCGGAGACCTGAGCATCGATACGGCAAGCCGGCAGGTGACCCTCAAGAGGCGCCCCCTGTGCTTGTCCCCCAAGGAGTTCGCCGTGCTGGAGGCCCTGGCGAGTCAAGTGGACCAGGTGGTTCCCCGGGCCCGTTTGCAGGAAATGGTCTATGCGTGGGGGGATGAGGTGGCGAGCAATGCGCTGGAGGTCCATATCCACAATCTCAGGCGCAAGCTTGGCCAACGCCGGATCCTCACCGAGCGAGGTGTGGGTTATCGACTGGTGGCCACGGCGCGGCCATGAACTCGATCCGGGGCCGTCTTCTCATCATCCTTCTAGGGTCCTGGACCACCGTGTGGCTGGCAGTGGCCGCGATCACGCTCGACCGCTCTGGCCATGAGGTGGGTGAGCTGCTCGATGCCCAGTTGGCGCAGACCGCGCGCGTCCTGTGCCGCATCACCAACGCGGGCAATTTGCCAAATCTGGAGGGGCTTCCCCAACTCCTGACGCCCTTCGATCACCCCTACGAGAGCAAGATCAGCTTTCAGCTCTGGCGCGATGGGGAGCTCGTCAGCGCCTTTGGGGGTGCCCCTCAGGAACCGCTCTCGGAGACGCTGGGGTTCTCGGATCAGGAGATCGGTCAGACCCGTTGGCGGGTCTATGGGCTCAAGACGGGTCTGCCGGAGGAGACGCTGTTCGTGGCCCAGAGCTACGCAATCCGCCGGGAGCTGATCCACTTCCTGACCGTCCACGCCCTGCAGCCTATGTTGTGGTCTCTGCCACTGACGGTGCTGCTCATCTGGTTCGCCGTGAGCGACGGGCTGCGAACCTTAAAAACCCTGGCCCGAGACATCGGCAGACGGTCGGCGGAGCGGCTGACCCCCGTGGACGAGTCCACGGTCCCGGTCGAGGTGCGCCCCCTCACCAACGCGCTCAACGGCCTGCTGGATCAGCTCGACCAGGCCCTCGCTGTCGAGCGGCGCTTCGCCTCCGACGCCTCCCATGAGCTCCGCACCCCCCTGTCGGTGATCCGGACCCATGCCCAGGTTGCCCTTCGAAGCAAGGAGCCGATTGAGCGGGCGGAGGCCCTGCGAGGTCTCATCACCGGGGTCGACCGGGCGACTCACCTGTGCTCCCAGCTCTTGCTGCTCGCGCGGCTGGACCCGGAGGCGGCGGAGTCCGGTAGCCGAGCGGCCTCGCTAAGGGATACGGTGGGCGAGGCCGTTCGAGACAAGCAGGCCGCGGCCTCCGCGAAGTCCGTGTCGGTCTCCTGCAACCTGCCGGATCAGGACCCGAGCGTGGTCACGGTGGATCCCTCCGCCCTGTCAGTCCTGGTGGGCAACCTGCTCGACAACGCCATCAAATACACCCCGGCCGGGGGGTGTGTCGGGGTGTCGGTCGCCCCTCGGGGGGGGCGCGTCCTGCTCCAGGTGGCGGACTCTGGTCCGGGCATCCCGGCCGCGGATCGGCCTCGGGTGCTGCAGCGGTTCTATCGCGGGAACGGATCCTCGGTCCCCGGCGCCGGTCTGGGGCTGTCCATCGTCAAGCGCATCTGCGAGCTCTACGGCGCCGAGCTCAGGCTGCTGGACGGCGATGCTGGCGCGGGGCTCTGCGTCGAGGTCGTCTTCAGGTCGGTGGTCTAGGCCCCGGTTACTCCGCTGACCCGGGGGAGCGGCGAGGCGGCCCGCCAGCCGCCCAGTCGAGCCCGAGCCGGTGGCCCCTTGAGGCCATCAATTCGCTGCCCCGAAGATCCCTATTCCGCCCAGGCGTCACGCGCTGGGACGTGACGGTTGTCACTTTTTTTCACCTAACGGGGTGGCCTTAAGGTTCCCTTAAGCCTCCTGGGGATAGAGTGCGCCCGGCAGAGGGTTGCCGTTCAGCGGCCAAATGGCCCACTTCGTCGGCTGATCCTGGCGATCTGGGGCCAGGGGGCGAAGGCGCGGCGCGGCCCGAGCCTACGACGCACCACAGGGCAGTGGCACGTCTGGGGCACGCCCGGGGTCATGCCGTTCGGCCCCTTCGATACTCAATCAATAAGTTAGGAGTGGATCCATGACCTGTCCGTCCTCGAGGGGCCCCGCGTCCTGGCGCGTCCCCATCGCCTTAACCCTCCTGGGCTCGGCCCTGGCCCTGCCCGGCCTGAGCCAAGCCGCGTGTACCATCCAACCGACCAGCCCAGCGGTCGCCGTTGGCGGCAGCATCCAGTGGTCGGTCACCAACGTCACGGGTGTGACCGGCAACTTCAGCTATAGCTGGACCTTCAGCGGCGGCAACCCGACCGACGGCGACTCGTCGCCGACCTCGAGCTCGCTCCCCAACCCAACGGTCACCTATCGGGCCGCCGGAAGCTCCACCACGCGTCTCACCATCCGGGGCAACGGCAGGACGAGCTGCAGCCGCAGCTTCAACGTCAGCGCCGCCGCGGGCGACACCCAGGCCCCGACGGTCCCGGGCAACCTCAAGGCCCTGCCGGCCAGCGAAACCCAGGTCAACCTGAGCTGGGCGGCCTCCACGGACAACCAGGGTGTGAAGGAGTACCGCGTGGAGCGGTGCACCGGGAAAGACTGCACCGGCTTCTCCCAGGTCGCCACCACGGCGGCGACCATCCTGAGCGACACGGGGCTCGCCTCCGGTACTCTCTACAGCTACCGAGTCCGGGCCGCTGACGCCGCGGGCAACCTAAGCGGTTACTCCCCGGTCGCCACGGCCAAGACCTTCGCGCCGGTGCCCAACGCCTCCATCAACTCCACCAGCCAGGACTCGGTGGGCCAGAACACCAATGTGGTGCTCCCCGATCCGCTCAACCCGACCGATCGACTCACCAGCAGCTACAGCGTGCTGGCGATCAACGACCTGGGCATGCACTGCGGCGACCTGGACACCCGCGTCGCCAGTATCCTGCCGCCCTTCCAGGTGCTCCTCGCCCAGGTGATCCGCAAAGGGGGCGAGCCAGAGCTGAACCCGGCCGGCGTCGAGCTCTTGTACTCGGCGGCCCAGAACCCGAGCGATCCGATCCTGGCCCAGACGGCGATTGACGGTCGCAAGGCCGACGGCAGCACCTACAAGACCAACTTCTGGGACACGGTGAAGCAGGGTGCCTATGACCCCTTCTATCCGGCCTACAACCCGCTGGATCCCAACATGAAGCTGACCCCGCTTGCCGGCGCGCCCTTCAACGTGGGGCCGGACGTGGGTCTCCCCGTCCCGAACGTGGAGGAGTTCTATATCGGCGGCGACGACCTCGTGGACAAATGCAAGGTCCCAGATGTGCCCAACGCCCCACAAACGGACTGCGACGGCACCTTAACCGCCGTGCTCCACGCCATGCCCGGGATCGACGACCCCTATGTGGCCAACAGTCCCCAGCGCGTGCAGGAGCACTACACCAACAAGCCCTTCTTCCTGAACTTCCCCTTCGGCTACGTGGCGAACGATGTCAACTGGTACGAGGGCGCCGGCGTGCCCTACGCGGCCTTCGACGACTTCGGGCGCGAGAACCCCTACCCGGTGGTGCGGGTCCAGGCCAAGCAGGGCAGCAGCCTCCTGACGACGGTCGATACGGTCCTGCCCATCTCGGGTGAGGCGAGCTGCACCAACTGTCATTCCGATCCCGCCGATGTCCAGGACAGCCGCACGAGCGTGCCGACCGACACGCTGCGCGCGGCCCTTGGTAATGCCGGGGTGGCGACGCGGCTGGACGACCCGGACAGCAACATGCCAGAGAAGGTCAGCGTCGAGTACGCGGCCGACATCAACATCCTGCGGCTGCACGACCTGAAGCACGGTCCCAAGTACGTCTCGCCCACGGGCGCGGCGGACGGCTGCACCATCAATCTGGGCAACCCCAACGGGACCGCGAGCTGCCTGACTAACAAGGCCCTGGTTCAGAACAAGCCCGTGGTCTGCCAGGTCTGCCATTACACGCCCGCCCTGGACCTGGCCCAGCTTGGCCCCCTCGCCGGTCCCCCCGGAACCATCGCCAACGGGCGCAACCAGGTGGCGCACAAGAGCAACTCCAACGTGATGCATAGCCACCATGGGACGCTGAAGGATGCCAACGGAGATCCGCTGCTCGACAAGAACGGCATTCCTTTGTTCCCGGCAATTCCTGCGCCCATCGAGGACAGCAACGGCGTCATCACCAACCAAGGCACACCCGGCAACCCAGCCCCGGGAACCCGGTTGCATGCCCTGGAGAACAGTTGCTATCAGTGCCATCCGGGCAAGGACACCAAGTGCCTGCGCGGGGCCATGTTCAATGGCGGCATGCTGTGCAGCGACTGCCACGGCAACATGGAGCAGGTGGGCAACGACTTCTCCCGGGACGTTTCGCCCAGTAACCCGGGTGCCTTCATCCTAGCCAAGGACTTCTACACCAACCCCAACACCCCCCGGGTGCCCTGGGCCAACGAGCCCGGCTGCGGGTCCTGCCATACGGGTGACGCAAGGAGCAACCTGTCCGGCACCGACGTGATCAAGAACGTCAAGGACGTGTACGGCAACACCGACAACATTCGTCTGGTCCAGGCCTGGAGAACGGGTGATCCAAAGGCGACCCCCATAGTCCCGACCAACAAGCGCTTCGCCGAGCCCGTGATCCCCGCGTCCTTTAATGGGTTCCCGAACCCCGGCGCGGGTAACCCCAAGCTCTACCGCGTGAGCTCGGGCCACCAGGGGGTGATGTGTGAGGGGTGCCACGGCGCCACCCACGCGGAATGGCCCAACGCCAACCCCAACGCCAACGACAACCTGACGGCCAAACAGCTCCAGGGCCACACCGGCACCGTCATCGAGTGCAGCACCTGCCACGCCGACGGGCTCAGCAGCTACCGCGGTCTGGAGGGACCACACGGCCTGCACGTGGTAGGAAGCACGAGCTTCGCACGCGGTGGCCACAAGGAGCTCGCGGAGCAGAACCCCAATGCCTGCCGCGCCTGCCACGGCAACAACGGCGAGGGTACGGTGCTCGCTCGGATCGCCGCTGACCGCGTGCTCCAATGTAAGGAGAACGGGGTGTTCTGCGGAAATTCGAGCACCAAGCTCTTCCCCAAGGGCAAGATGGTGCGCTGCGACGACTGCCACAGGAACGAGCTCTAACCCCCCCGGGGCGCAAGCCCTGCCCCTGATCCCAGGAAGGGATCAGGGGGCACCGATGCTCCAACGGCGGCAAGGAGGCCGCCCCGCCCGTGTGACCCCGCGAGACCTCGGCGGGGTCTTTTTTTTTGACGAGCCGCGGGAGTGGCGTGGCTCTCGATTCGCTGGATGTACCGATCGCGCCGAGCCCACGTCGCCGGGTCCCCCAGGGGCCGCCGATGCCGCCGACGACTTGGCCTCGGTACTGGATGCGAAGGGTCGGTCCGCCTCGTGGGCGGGGGACCGCTGGAATGGGATGCTCACCCGATGACCCTGGCCCTTAAGACCATGGCCACCGGCGGCTGAGGCCGGGTCGCTCAGTCCGGCCGAACCCTGGCGCGGGCCAGCTTCCGGTACAGGGTGCGCTCGCTGATTCCCAGCAGCTCCGCGACGCGGCGCCGGTTGCCCCCATAGTCCTGGAGCAGTCCGCTGATATAGTCGGCCTCCCGTTGATGGAGGCTGGCTGTGGGGCGCGCGGGTGGGGTCTGGTCGCTGGCGACAGG
>JBLMWY010000294.1:0-5197 GCA_050257475.1 Bdellovibrio bacteriovorus | reverse complement strand
CACCTGCTCTGGTACTCGGCCCGCAGACCTCCGGGGGACCTTGGGGGTCAGTGACGCGACCAGGTGACCCGCGGCATCCGAAAGGGCAGGAGCACCTGGACCCAGGGTGAGGCGAAGCGCTCGAGGCTCAGGCTCTCGTGCACGGCCACGACGGGTCTCCCTCTCAGGGTCGAGCCCACCACCGACCGGGCATAGAAGGGGGTGTCCTCCAGGGTCTGGGCCACCTGGGCCACGGTGCCCGGATCCGACCGCGTGGCGCGCGGGATTCGCCAGATCGCGGTCCTGGGCAGGGGCGCGGGGTCTGGGGCCTGGAAGTCCTCTACCCGGCCCTGGTCATCGATCCTTAGGGCCAGGGAGCGGGCGCTGCCGTCCCGGGCCCTGGTGTCGTAGAGGATCAGGCTGGCCCCCTCCTGGCCGGCCCTGGACCAGTCCCAGGAGTGGAAGCCGCGCTCCAGGGGCTCCGCCCCCGCGTTCATATCCAGATAGCCCGCCCCGCGCCAGGCGAGGCGCGGCACCTCCATCTGCACCTCCAACCGTGCCCGGGGCGCGATGGGCCACCAGCGGTGCCGCCCCCCATAGCGCCCCCCGGATCCGGGAAGACCGTCCAGCAGGAAGTCGCGCCCGGTGATGGCCAGGGGATGCATCCGCACCCGCCCGCGCACCCGATAGGGCAAAGGGGCCGCCCGCTCGTCGATCTCTACGTTGAGGCGATCCCCCTCCCAGGTCAGGGCGCTCGGTCCGATGGCGAGCCGCTCCAGGCCCTGGCCGAGGGCCACGCGGCCCCGTTCGGTGCAGGTCCAGCGTCGCGGTCCGGCCCGGCCGGTCGCGTACAGGGCGACGTTGAGGGCGCAGTGGTTGGTCGGGTCCGCTCTGCCCCTGCGGCGCCCCCAAGCGTAGTAGGGGGAGAAGACACTGCCGACGAAGGCGATCAGGGTGATGCCGTAGCGGCCGTCGTCGCTCAGGCCATCCAGATACCACCAGACGTAGCCGCCCGCCGGGACCCTCAGGTCGAACCGAGGTCCGCCAGCACGCACGAGGCCGCCAGCCGCCCAGAGATCGCCGCCATCGGGACTCCCGCCCCCGGATGGGTGCTGCCCCCCGCCAGATAGAGGCCCCGAATCGCGCTGCGGGACCCCGGCCGACTGAAGGAGGCCTTCCATCCGTGGCTCGCCTGGCCGTAGAGGGCCCCCCCGGTGGCCGGGAAGAGCTCCGCGAAGCCCGTTGGGGTCGTCACTAGGCTTAAGCTCGGGTCCCGCCGGACCTGAAGTCCGCAGCGGCTGAGCAGGGAAAAGGTCCGTTCGGCGCATCGCTCGACCTCGCTGGCTGGCAGTGGTTTCGAGTCCCCGGTGGCGGGGGCATTGATGAGGCACAGGAGCCGCTCCGGCGCACCCGCCGGCCAGTCGCCGCGATCGTCCCGGTCCTGGGCGCAGATGTAGACCGTGGGCTCCTCAGGTGGCCGGGAGCCCCGGAAGATGGCATCGAACTCGGCCTCGTAGTCCCGGGAGAAAAAGACCGTGTGGCGCAGCAGCGGGAAGCCCTCGGTCTGCGCCACCAGGTTCCAGATAACGGCGGAGAGCGAGCGGGCGTCCGGGTCGGCGGGCGGGACCGCCGCCCGCGTCCGATCCCCCAGCAGGCCGGCCCCCAGGGCCGCCACGTCCCCGTTGAAGATCAGGGCCCGTCCCGTCACCAGGGACCCATCGACGAGGCGCAGGCCCCGGGCACGTCCCCCCTCCACCAGGACCTCGGCGACCGGGGTCCCGAAGTGCAGCCTGGCCCCGAGCCCCCCGGCGACCTCGGCCATCACCTGGGCCAGGCGGTGCATGCCACCCTCCACCAGCCAGACCCCTTCCTGCTCCACATGGGCGATCAGCATCAGGGTAGCCGGGGCGAGGAAGGGGGAGGATCCGGCGTAGGTCGCGTAGCGGCCGAAGAGCTGACGCAGGCGCGGGTCTTGGAAGCGCTTGCTAAGCACCCCCCAGAGGGTGGCGAAGGGCTTGATGCGCCAGAGGTCCCCCAGGCCCCCGGGACCGACCCGCTGGACCAGACCCACGGGGGAGGGCCGGTGGCCGCGGATGAAGGGGCGCTCTAGGGTCTCATAGATGCCCCGGGCCTCGGCGCAGAAGTCCAGATAGCGCCGGCCCTCCGCGGGCCCGGCGAAGGCGGCGATGGCCTCGGCGGAGCGGGCCCGGTCTGCGAACAGGTCGAGCCGGCTCCCGTCGCTCCAGGCATGGCGGGCGAGGGTTTCCACCGCCTTCAGGGACAGGTGCTCCGGAAGGGACAGGCCGGCGGCGGCGAACAACTCCTCGAAGACCCAGCGCATGGTGAAGACGGTGGGACCCGCGTCCAGGGGGGCATCGCCGACGCGGACCTGGCGCACCTTGCCGCCGGGGGCCGGCGCGCGCTCGAAGAGCTCCACCGGGACTCCCCGAGCGGCCAGGTCGATGGCGGCCGCGAGCCCACCCATCCCGGCACCGATGATCAGCACCGGGTCTGCCGTCGGGGGGTGTGAGAGGCGCGCGCACATCGCTGAGTTTCCATTGACGTAGTGGGTGTTGATGTCTATTTTACATGACACTAGAAAGTGTCAAGTAAAGACTACAGGCACGCTCGGCCAACCCAGGGGGTGACTATGGATCCCAACCCACGCATTGAACGGTCCTTAGAATTGGCCCTGTGCCGCGCCACGGCGCCAGGTTGCCCGCCGGGACTCGCCGAGGCCATGCGCTACGCCGTCTTCCCGGGGGGTGCCCGGGTGCGTCCTCGACTGTGTCTGGCCGTGGCCTGGGCCTGCGGCGATGGGGATCCCGAGAGCACCAACGCCGCCGCGGCGGCCATCGAGCTCTTGCACTGCGCCTCGCTGGTGCACGACGACCTGCCTTGCTTCGACGACTCCCCCATACGCCGGGGGCGCCCCTCGGTGCACAGCGCCTTTGGCGAGCGGTTGGCGGTGCTCGCGGGCGATGCACTCATCGTCCTGGCCTTCCAGACCCTGGCCTGGCGCATCCAGGCCGCGCCGCTCAACCTGTCCGCGGTGATGGCCACGGTGGGTGAGAGTGTGGGGGCACCCCTGGGCATCTGCGCGGGTCAGGCCTGGGAATGCGAGGCAGAGGTGAACCTCAAGGACTACCACCGGGAGAAGACCGGCTCACTCTTCGTCGCCGCGACCGTGGCCGGTGCCCAGTCCGTGGGTGCCCCCACGGACGCCTGGCGACTGGTGGGCGAGCGTCTGGGAGAGGCCTACCAGGTGGCGGACGACCTCGGAGATGCCACCGGGACCCGCCAAGGATTTGGCAAGCCCGTGGGCCAGGACGGAAGCCTCGGGCGCCCCAACGCGGTCCTGGAGCTTGGGGTCTCGGGCGCCGTGCAGCGTCTCAGGGGTCTGGTCGAGAGCGCCATCGAGGCCATCCCGGCCTGCCCCGGATCGGCCGCCCTCCAGGCCCTGATCGCCGCCGAGTCCCGACGCATCCTGCCGGAGGAGCTGTCCCGGCTCGCGGCGTGAACGCCCCGGAGTGGCCAGAGGGCTTGGCTGTGCCGTCCTCTGCCTCGCCGCTACGGGGGGGCGTGCGGCTGCGAGAGGCCTGGCTTCAATGGCGTAACCGGCTCCTCGCGAGCCCGGCCTTCCAGCGCTGGGCCTCGGCCTTTCCCTTGACCCGGCCTATCGCCCGCCGGCGCGCCCGCACCCTCTTCGATCTCTGCGCGGGCTTTGTCTACTCACAGATCCTGTCCGCTTGTGTGGAGCTAGAGCTCTTCGAGCACCTGGCGAAGGGCCCCCTGGAGCTCGGCGAGCTCGCCCCCCGGCTGGGACTCTCGGAGGAGCGGGCCCTGCGCCTGCTCAAGTCGGCGGAGAGCCTGGACCTGGTGGAGCGGCTTGGTCCCCGGCGCTTCGCCCTGGGGGAGCTGGGCGCCGCCCTCCTCGGCAACGGCGGCGTGGCCGAGATGGTGCGCCACCACGCCATGCTGTATCGGGACCTCGAGGATCCGGTGGGCCTGCTGCGGGGGACCCGCTCCGAGACCGCCCTGGGGGCCTACTGGGCCTATTCGGGCGGCATCCCGGAGGTCCTGGACGGGGAGGGCACTCGTGGCTACTCGGATCTGATGGGTGCCTCCCAGGGGCTGATCGCGGGCGACGTGATCGACGCCTACCCCTTGGGGTCCCACCGCCGGCTGCTCGATCTGGGGGGTGGCAACGGGGCCTTCCTGGCGGCGGTGGCCGAACGGTGGCCCCACCTGGAGCTTTGGCTCTTCGATCTGCCCCCGGTGGCAGCGCAGGCCCGGGCCCGCTTCGAGCGGGCGGGACTCGGCAGTCGGGTACGGGTTTTCGGGGGCGACCTCTTCCGGGACCCCCTACCCCAGGGCGCGGACTGCTGCTCCCTGGTGCGGGTGATCCACGATCACGACGACGACCGGGCGCTGGCCATCCTCAGGGCCGCCCGGGCCGCCCTGTCCCCCGGCGGCGTCCTGCTGCTGGCCGAGCCCATGTCTGACACCCCGGGGGCGCGTCCCATCGGCGAGGCCTATTTCGGGTTCTATCTGCTGGCCATGGGGAGCGGCCGCCCCCGCACTCCCGAGGAGCTGATGGCCATGCTGGGCGAGGCCGGATTCAGTCGCAGCCGTCTGGTCGCGACCCGCCGTCCCCTGCTGACGCGCCTGATCGTCGCCTCCGCCTGACAAGCCCTGGACGCCCGATGTCAATAAGAGTTGACATCTAAATTAGTAAGGCTAGACTGACACTAACCTCTGGTCCCGCCCCTGGGACCTCCCGCCCAGTCCTCGAGTCGCCCTACACAAGAGCCCCCGCGAGTGAACGGCTGAGAGTGAACGCGTGAACATCAGCACCACCGCCGTCGTCTTCGAGCAACCGGGCCAGTTGCGGCTGGACCGGCTCGCCCTCTCGCCCCCGGGCGAGGCGGACCTCGTGGTGGACATCGAGTGGAGCGGGATCAGCACCGGGACCGAGCGACTGCTGTGGACCGGTCGCATGCCGCCCTTCCCCGGGATGGGTTATCCCCTGGTTCCCGGTTACGAGTCGGTGGGACGGGTTGTTGAGGCAGGCAAGGACTCCGGCATCGGGATCGGCGAGCGGGTCTTCGTCCCGGGTGCCCGCTGCTTTGGTCCCGTTCGAGGGCTCTTTGGCGGCGCCGCCTCGCGGCTGGTGGTCCCCGGCTCCCGGGTGGTGCCGCTGGCGGATGCCATCGCC
>JBLMWY010000293.1:0-4329 GCA_050257475.1 Bdellovibrio bacteriovorus | reverse complement strand
AGCACCGGGGCGTCGGTGATGAGCAGGGTGGCCCCTGGCTCCAGGAGGGGGTAGAGCCGACCGGTGAGCGCCTTCGGCAGGCGCAGGCGCTCTGCGGCGCCCGGATCGTGGGCACCCCGGCTTTCGGCGGCATGGCCGGGCAGGCCCACGGCGCTCCAGCGTGGGGACTGGCCATCGCCACCGCTGAGCATGGTGTAGGCATGGGTCCCCAGCGGCTCGCCCGGATTGGAGACCTCGATGCGTGCCCGACCGATCTCCACCCCATTGCGCAGCACGATCAGGCGCCGATCCGCGGCACTGGCGACCAGGGTGAGCGGACCCTCCGGCGAGGCCTCGGGCTCCCAGTGCAGATCCTCGAAGAGCCCCAGGGAATGGTCCGGCTCGGGCGAGCCGGTGAGCGCATCCACGGGTGTCAGCACCGCAGGGTGGACGACTGCGCGCGGTGCCGTCGACTCCCCGGCGATGACCACGGTGGTCCCATTATGGGTGATGCCGAACAGCAGGCGGGCAAACTCTGATGGCAGATGGACGCACCCGTGGGAGGACGGGTAGCCGGGTAGCCCCCCCGCGTGGAGGGCGACGCCGTCCATCGTCAGGCGCTCCGAGTAAGGCATCGGGGCATTGCCATAGGTCTTGGAATGGTGGTCCTTGTCCTTGTTCAGGATGGTAAACACACCCGTTGGACTGCCATGGCCCTGCATGCCCGTGCTGACCGTCGTCACCCCAATGCGCACCCCATTGCGGTACACATAGGCCATCTGCTCGGGAAGGCTTACCACCACCACGACGGGCCCCGCGGGCGCGAGCTTCCCCTCCCAGATGAACTCCCCCGGTTGCAGGGCCTCGATGGGCGTATCCGCCGGCGCGGACTGCTTGGCGCCCCAGAAGGGTGTGGCCTCGCACTCCATGGCCCCAAGCAAGGGCAGTGCGGCCATCAAATTACACAATCGCATAGAAATTCCCCCCAACCTAAACGAATTGAATTCTGAGTACTCGCAAATGCGGTCGCTGCGGCGACCTGGGATGGCGGGGCATCCTGCCCCAGGCCGTGCAGGCGAATTCCGCGCCCTTTATCGGTCTTTGAGCTCGCGGATGCGCGCCTCATACTCGCCCTTGATGCACCCGTGCTTGTCGCTTGCCTTCCAACAGTCGTTGCGGCCCTTCACCCAGCCGCGCTGCTCGGTCCTGATGGGACCCTGCTGGCTGTCAGGCGTGTGCTTCAGCACGGTCGCATAAAGCTCCGCGAGGCTGCGGTCCAGGGCGGCGAGATCCGCGTCCTTGCAGATAATCTCCTCCACCTCGTGGCTGGCCTTGGCGCAGTCGAAGCTGGGGTGCGCGGCCTGGGCCAAGGGTGCGGTGAGGCAACAGGCGCCGAGCAGCGCCAGAACGGACTTGGTCATAGCATTGACTCCTGGGTTTGAGCTCAAAAGGGCTGCCCGGCAGTTCGGTATGGGCAGCGGATCGGAACGGAATGGGGACTCCAGTGGGTCCCCGAGCAGCGCCCTCAGGCCTTCTTGATCAGGCCGACGACGAAGAGAAGAACGGCCGCCCCGACCACCGCGGTGACGAGGGAGCCGACCAATCCCCCCCGGCGGAGATCCCGGTGAGCCCGAGCAGACAACCGCCGATCACGGCACCCACGATGCCGACGACGATGTTGCCGAGCAGGCCGAATCCGCCGCCCCGCATGAGCTGCCCGGCCAGCCAGCCGGCCGCGGCGCCGATGAGAAGAAAGACGATCAGGCTGGTTAAGTCCATGGTGGGGTCCTCGCTTCAGGGTGGGTAAGGGTCCAAGGCCCCGTGCCTACGAGAGTGGATCCTCGGCAGGCGGGGACGAGGGGTTGGCGCCAGGTAGGCTCGGGCCGCCGCGACAGCGCCAATCGCGGCGGGTGAAGCTCAGCCGCCCAGGACCACGGCATCGGGTATCTCATAGCGCTCGGGGCCAACCCGGATCCGGTGGAGATCGGCCTCCTTGGACGTGCAGAGCTCGTGGTTGCCGTCGGCCTGGCTGGTGTCGGCGCCAATGGGGCTGTCGTCGCGGAAGAAGATGGCCCGCTTGGTCCCATCGGGCCTGGTTACGACGACCGTGGCGTCGCCGCCGCCGGCCCGAGCGACGCCGACATTGCACTGGGTCATGGGCCGCCCGGCGTACCGGGCGCAGGGGATCTGGTGATGATCATCGCGAGGCGATACTGGGCCACCTCATCCCTACGCGCGGCGCTGCGCTCCAGATGGACATGGGCCTTGTCGTCGCCACTGGCGGGGAGGGTGCCCTCGTACTGGTTCTGCGCCATGGAGCCGTTGAACATCGCCACCTCGTTCTCCCCGGGGGCGAGGATATTGAAGTAGTTGGCCCTGTTGTCGGTGGCCATGCTGACGTTCATTGATTGGCCCTCCCTGGCGCCAAGCACAGAGTCCATTGTCTCGTAACCCTTGATCGAGCCCTCGACGACGGCGCTGGTCGCGCCCTGCGCGAACTGGACCCGCTCCGCGCGGATCTCCCGCGCCCACAGGGGTAGGCCGCCAAAGCGGCGCACAGGAGCAGGGCTGTCCGGTGGTTCATGCGGTCACTTTCTTCTTCGAGTGCGAACCCCGGGCGTCCCTTCGCTAGCGGGCCAAGCCCAGCTCAGGGCCGGCAATTGCCCTCGGCAAGGTAGCGTCCGGCGACCCAACCGGTAACCCCGTGATACTCCACCTTGCACCAGCGGGGATTCTCCCGCGCCCGCCGCTCCTTCTCCTCGGTGGACAGCACGGTAAATTCCTCGAAGGTCAGCCCCCCCTTGCAGCCCAGATTGCGGATGCAGGTGCCGTGAGGCGGTATCTCACCGACCTTGCGCGCATGGGGATCCGGCTCGGCGCGGATGTTCAGCACGTCCCCCTGGGCGACGCCCCGGACGGCGTAGTAGTCGGGGCCGTCAGCCTCGGCCTGGAGCCCCCCGGAGCCCAGGCTCAGCAAAGGCATAAAGACCAGGAGACAACGCTTTGAATATAGACAGGCTCTGGACATACCATGGCGTCTCTACAGGATGATGACCGAAAGGGTGTAGTGCACGGTGCGGCCACTGTCCTTGTCGTCACCCATGAGATACACGCGGATGGTGTAATCGCCGTTGGAGGGCAGGCGGAAGCGGGCGTTGGCGCCGTCCATGGACGCGTTGTAGATCCCTACATCCTGGCTGCCCGGAGGCAAGATGTTGAAGTAGGCGCTGCCTTCGGTCATGAGCGACACCGACATGGTCTGACCGGCGCGGGCACCGAGCACATAGTCGCGATGATGGGAGCCCGTCACTGACCCCCTCAGGGCGGCGCTGTCTTTACCGCGGGCGAACTGGATCCGCTCCCCCGCCTGCGCCATCGGGGGCAGGCCGAGGCCGATGGTCAGCGCGCCGATGACTGCTGGGGTCGCGAGCCTGATAAATGCCCGTCGAGCTGCTTGCGCCATTGGTGTATCTGCTGCCCTCATGACTGTGGGTGTGTGACGCCTCGTCCATCAGGCCGGAACGATTGCGGGGGAGGCCAGCGGTAATGCCCGGAGCAGGACGCGCCCTGCTGGGTCGCGAGCCCCCGCGGTCCGCCCGTCCGACCGGCCCTCGCCTCGGCCCCCCATCGAGACGGGGAGGTTAGACGAGGACAGGCGGCCTGTCTGTCGGGCAAATTGTGTAAGGAGATTCCCTACATGACGAGCGTCCGCCCGCACGATTCGGGTCGGGCACGCGGCGGATTCAACGCGGTTGTCTTGGGATCGGTTCATAAACAACGTGAACCCTTTTGGTGTCGTTCGCGGCTCATGCGTTGGGATCTTCGAGGACGCTCTCGACACGTTGTTTCTGAACCTTGACTTAAAGGTACCTTGTCGTCGTTTCCTCTGATCTTTTCGCGCTCAGCCGCCCTCGATCGCCGACAGCGGCACCTCGTAGACCTCGCCGTTGTCGCGGGTGACGGTCCACAGGTCGCCGTTGCGCTTGGCCTTCACCTCGCCGACGGTGGCGTTGACGTAGTCGGTCATGAAGTTGAGGGTGAACTGCTGGCCGAGCTGGCTCTGGAAGACGATCGATGCCTGGCGGTTCTCCATGCGCAGGATGCCGGCCGGGCAGTTACCGTACTCCTTGTCGCCCGCTGCCTTGCAGCGAAGCAGCGTGGTTGCGTCGTACTCTCCGCCCTCGTACTTGGTGGCGAAGGGTGCCGTGGGGTTGTCCGCCGCGGCGGGCTTGCTCGCGGCGTTGTCCCACCAGACGAAGAGGCTCTCCTTCGGGAAGCGGAAGATCAGCCCCGCCTCCCCGAGCCCGCTCTGACGGTAGACCGCGTTCCCGTCCTGGTCACGGAAGTTGC
>JBLMWY010000292.1:0-3215 GCA_050257475.1 Bdellovibrio bacteriovorus | reverse complement strand
GACAGGTCCGCGTCAAGCGGCAGCAACTGCGGGGTTTTGCGGTCAAGCAACGCGGCGGGCGAGTGGCCGGTTTCACCCGTAGGTGCTGCCGTCGCGAGCACCCAAGGGGTCTTGACGTTGTCAGGGCTCAGAAGCCGCGGCAACAGCGGTGGCGCAATCCGAAGGATCCGGCGCGGATTACGCTGAACGAATCTGGCGCAATTACCTGAGCGCCAACAAGTCTGCCCCTTTGGTTCGACGTCGGGCCTCAGGCCCCCGCCTCGCCGGCCGCGATCAGGGCCATGCGCACCAGCTCCGCGAGCGACTCGGCCCGCATCTTCTCCATCACCCGCGCCCGGTGGGCCTCCACCGTCTTGGCGGTGACCCCGAGCGCGGCGGCGATCTCCTTGTTGGACTTGCCCTCGGTGACCATGGCCATGACCTCGTGCTCGCGGGGGGTGAGCTCCGCCAGGCGCGCGGCGATCTCCGCCCGGGTGGCCCGGCTCACGCGCTGGCGCTGGTCGAGCTCCAGGGCATTGCGGATGCTGCGCAGCAGGTCCTCGTCGTGGAAGGGCTTCTCGATGAAGTCCACCGCCCCCGCCTTCATGGCCTTGACCGCCATGGTCACGTCGCCGTGACCGGTGATGATGATCACCGGCAGCCGATGGCCCTCCCGGGCCAGGTAGCCCTGAAGCTCCAGCCCGCTCATCCCGGGCATGCGCACGTCCAGCAGCAGGCAGCCGGCGCGCCCCGGGTAGTAGCCGGCGAGGAAGGCGTCCGCCGAGGCGAAGGTCCGGACCTGCAGGCCGGTGGACTCGATCAGCCACTGCAGCGAGGTGCGCATGGCCTGGTCGTCATCCACCACGAAGACCGTGGGTTCGCTGCTCATCGACTGGCTCCTAGGGCCCGCAGGGGCCCGGTTGATGACTCTGACTCGGGTCCGGGCAACGTCGGTTGCCCCGCGTCTCCCGCACCGACCGCTACCGCACGCGGCAGGGCGACGTGGAAGACGGTCCCTCGACCGGCCTCGGACTCGGCCCAGATGCGCCCCTCGTGGTTCTCCAGGATGGTCTGGCTAATGGTCAGACCCATCCCCATGCCCCCCTCCTTGGTGGTATAGAAGGGGTCGAACAGCAGGGTGAGCCGCTCCGGCGCCATCCCGGGTCCGCTGTCCTCCACGCTCACCCGGACCTCGTCGGCCAGGTCGTCCTGGGTGCGGATGACCAGGCGCCGGTCCGCCTGGGGTGTCTCCTCCAGGGCATCGAGGGCGTTGCTCACCAGATTCAGGAGCACCTGCTCGATCTGGACCAGATCCACGTGCACCGGGATGGGGCCCGGGGCCAGGTCAAGCTCGATCTGGACCCCGAGCTTGGCGGTCTCGAACTCCAGGAACGAGCATACCTCCTGCACCAGGTGGTTCAGATCCACGTCGGCGCGAATCGGCGGCTGCTTGCCCACCAGGGCCCGCAGCCGGCGGATGATCTCGCTGGCCCGCTTCGCCTGGCTGGTGATCTGGGCCAAGGCCCCCAACAGCTCGTCGGTCTGACCCGCCCCGCTTTGCATCCGCCGGGTGCAACCGTTGGCGTAGTTGACGATGGCGGACAGGGGCTGGTTGAGCTCATGGGCCATGCCGGTGGCGACCTCGCCCATGGTGCTCAGGCGGCTCACATGGACTAGCTCCGCTTGATGCTGGCGCGACTGCTGCTCCGCCCGCCGCACCGCGGTGATGTCGCGCCCATAGATGTTCACATAGCCGAGATCGCGGATGGGGGCGAACAGGAGGGAGTAGACCTGTCCACTGAGCTCGGTCTCCCGCTCCCGGGGCTCACCCAGCTCCATGGCCTGGTGGGCCTCGGCGATCCACTCCTCGGGCAGCGACTCCCCCTGCTCGGTACCCCAGGCGAGGAGCAGGGGCCGGCTTGCATTGTTCGCATACACGATGACGCCGCCCACCGTCACCCGCAGGATGGGGTTGGGGCTCTCGGCGGCGAAGCGGGCCAGGCTCTTGATCTCCCGCTCCGCCTGCTTGCGGCTGGTGATGTCGTGGATATAGAGGGTGTAGAAGCGTTCGGACTCCAGATCGATGGGGACGATCGAGATCTCCACCGGTATCTCGGTCCCGTTGGCGCGCAAGGCCGTGAGCTCGCCTCGCCCGTGGTGCTCCAGCCCTTCCTGGCGGGAGCGCGCGAGGAGGCGCCGGAAGGCGGCACGCGCCAGCTCCGGCAGGAGACGCTCGGCGAAGGGGGTGCCGATGGCCTCCTCACGCTCCAGGCCAAAGACCCGCACGGCGGCTGGATTGACCTCGATGATGCGGCCCTGATGGTCCAGGGTGACGATGGAATCAAGCGAGGCCTCCATCATTGCCGCCTTCAGGGCCTCGCTCTCGCGCATCTCCGCCTGATGCCGGCGGCTCATCTCCTCCCGCGCCTTGAGAACGAGCTGGGTGAAGTGCTTGATCCACTCCTCGAGCAGCAGGAGCTGATTGCCATCGCGGTGGAAGCCCGGCTGTGGAATCCCCAGGGCCCGCTGGGAGAATCGGGTCATGCGCTTCAGGACCCGGTTGAGCCGGGCCGAGACCAGGTAGATGACCCCGGTGAAGACCAGGATGAAGGCCAGGGCCGCGTAGAAACGCTGGCGGCGCTCGAAGATGCGCACATGGCGCGACATGCGCTCCACGCTGGCATGGGTCACGAAGGTGGCGAAGAGCAGGTTGGAGTCCGCCCCCTCATAGCCGGGCAGTGATTGGGAGGTCACCAGAAAGCCCTGGTCCCACATGTCGAGGGTGGTGCCAGGGATCAGCAGGTCCGGATCCAAGCTAGCGACGATCCGCTGATCGTCGCCGTCCACCAGGGCCACCGCCGCCCGGTTGGGATCGATGCCCCGCTGGGAGGCGGCCAAGAAGCTGTCGTCGATCGGCACCAGCACCACCAGGTGCCCCATGGCAAAGCCCCCGGAGTCCTCGACGGCGTCGCTGACCAGCAGGTAGAGCCCGTCCTCCAGGCGCACCGGGACCGTGCGCACCTCGCTGATGTCGCGGAATTGGGGTGGGATGGTCACGGCCAGCTCCCGGGGCAGGGGCGTGCTGCCGGCCTGATAGTCCTCCCGTACCCGTCCCTGAGTATCCGCCAGCAGGACGTGGCTGGGGGGACGCAGGGCGGCCCGGGCAAAGAAATCGGGGAGCCAATAGGGCCGGAACTCCCGGTAGACCACCGGCTCCCCGGCGGTCTCCACCGACC
>JBLMWY010000291.1:0-3794 GCA_050257475.1 Bdellovibrio bacteriovorus | reverse complement strand
GGCCGAGCCCTCGGTGCCCAGAAGCGACCGGGCGGCGAGGTAGGGCTCGCGCCCGGGGAGCCAGGTGGCCAGCGCCGAGGGCATGGGGGTCAGGTACAGGAGTGGCACGGCCAACAGCAAGCCGATGGCCAGGCCCTCCCATCGGGTCACCCGCGTGCGCCCTGGTTGCCACAGGACCAACACCAGGACGGCCACGGCCAGTAGCTCGAGCATCAGCACGGCCAGCGCTGGCTGACCCGAGCGAAACAGGGGGGCGAGCACCAGCAGGGCGCCCAGCAGCCAGTGCAGGGCGACCTGATGCGCCGAGGCTGAATCGGGGGCCGACGCAGGTGAGTGGGCGGTTGAGGACAATTCCCAGCTTCCGTGAAAGGCGTCACATAATGCGGTGCGGTGCCTGGCCGTATGCCCGTCGCGGAATCGACAGAAGGCTACGGAACGGCCATCGGGGCGCTTAGAATACCCAATCCGAGGCCTGGCGGTCCGCTCCCGTGGAGGGCGCGACGCAGGCCGCCGCCCTGACGCCCGCGAGACATGACCAGATTGCCCAGATTGCTCCCCGTACTTCTGCTGCTGACGGGCCTGCAGGGCTGCGCGACCTCCAGCAAACCTCCCACCCTGGTCGCCCAGCCCGCCCCGGACCCCGTAACCGCCGCCGCGCCAGGGTCCCAGGCCGAGCTCAAGGGCGACCTGGTGCCCGCCGTGATCGGCATCCCGGCGGACCCGGGGCCAGAGCGGACCTATCGCATCGGCCCCTACGACCTGCTCAAGATCGAGGTGTTCCAGGTCCAGGAGCTGTCTCGGCAGGAGCGCGTGAACGATGAGGGCTTTGTGACCTTGCCGCTGATCGGCCCCGTTCAGGTCGCCGGCCTCACGCCCCGGGAGGCGGAGCAGGCGATCGCGGCCAAGCTGGGGGAGGAATATCTCCAGAACCCCCAGGTCAACATCTTCGTGGCCGAATACGCGAGCCAAAAGGTGACGGTGACCGGGCGGGTCAAGAAGCCCGGTGTCTTTCCGGTGGCGGGCAAGACTACCCTGATGCAGGCCATCGCGCTCGCCGGTGGATTGGATGACGTGGCGAAGAAGGAGGAGGTCGTGGTCTTCCGCCGGCAGCCCGCTGGCGACGTCAGCGCCTATGTGGTGGATCTGGCGGCTATTGAGGAGGGCAAGCTCACGGACCCGGTGATCGTCGGCGACGACCGCATCGTGGTGCCCAAGTCCGGCGCCGCCGTGTTCAGCCGCGCCCTGGGCAACATCCTCCAAGGCTGGGTGATCCGTGCCCCCGTGTATTGATCGCCTTTGGGCGCTGTGAGCCTGTGTAGCCTGGATGGAGCGCCGCGAAATCCAGGTGTCTGCTTTTGAGATTCAAGGAATACCATGTCGATCGCACTAGAGCCCCAAGGTGGAACGATGCGCGAGCGAGCCCTGGAGCTTGCGGCCCAGCAGCGGGAGTTGCGGCGCCTGGGCGGGCTGATGCCCGAGCCGTTGCCGGAGGCCTACGACGACGACGCCATCGACCTGCGCCGCTACTGGCAGATCCTGCGGCGACGCAAATGGACCCTGGTCGCGGCCGTGGCCATCGCCTTCCTGGTGGCCCTGGTCGCCACCTACAACGCCACGCCCATCTACCGCAGCAAGCTCCTGCTGCAGATCGAGCCTCAGACCGATCAGTTTCTGGAGTTCCAGCAGAAGGTTTCCCTCGGGGAGCCCGCTTCAGACTGGGACTATTACCAGACCCAGTACGAGCTGTTGAAGAGCCGCAGCCTGGCGCGGCGAGTCATCGATCAGCTCGGGCTCGAGGCGGCCCAGAAGCCCAAGTCAGGGGGCTCGCCCTCCTTCCTGGCGGACGTGAAGGTGACTATCAAGGACTGGATCCGCAGCGCCAGCGCCGGGGGGGACGTGGCGGAGGAGCCGGCCGCGCCGGTCAAGCCCAACCTGGAGGATGCCCTGCTCGGCAGCCTCACCATCGCCCCGGTGCGCGACTCGCGCCTGGTGCACATCCAATACGACAGCCCCAGCCCCCGGGAGGCCGCGGCGGTGGCCAACGCCGTCGCCGAGAACTTCATCAATATGTCCCTGGAGCGGCGCTACGAGGCCCGCAGCTATGCCAAGCGCTTCCTGGAGGAGCGCATCCAGCAGGTGCGCGCCAACCTGGAGGACTCGGAGCAGCGGCTGCTCGCGTACGCCAAGGAGCGCGAGATCGTGAACCTGGACGACAAGCTCGGCGGTGTCATGAGCACCCTGGAGGCCATGTCCGCGGCCCTGGTAACCGCCGAGGCCCAGCGCATCCAGGCGGAGGCCGAGTACACGGGTGCCCTCCAGGGGACGGGTCCCTCGACCCTCAAGGTGTTGGATAGCGCCGTCATCCAGGAGCTCAAGAAGCGCAAGGGGGAGCTGGAGCTGCAGTACCAGGAGGACCTTAAGGTCTACAAGCCGGGCTACCCCAAGATGCAGCAGACCCAGCGCCAGATCGCCGAGCTCGACCAGCAGATCGCCAAGGAGGTCGCCGCGATCCGCGGGGCCATCAAGTCCGGCTACGAGGCCAAGCTCCAGGAGCAGGCGACCCTGCAGGCGCGGGTGCGGGAGCTCAAGAGCGAGATCCTGGCGCTGCAGGACCGCAGCACCGATTACCAGGCTCTCAAGCGCGAGGTCGACACCAACCGCGAGCTCTACGACGGGTTGTTGCAGCGGATGAAGGAGGTGGGGGTGGTGGCCGGCATCAGCACCAACAACATCTCCATCGTCGACCGGGCCCAGGTGCCGGCCGCCGCCTACAAGCCGAACCTGCGCAAGAACCTGACCATGGCCGTGGCCCTAGGCCTCATCGCCGGCATTCTGCTCGCCTTCCTGTTCGAGCACATGGACGACCGGGTCAAGACCACCGAGGACGTCGAGACCCGGGTGCGGGCGCCGGTGCTCGGCGTCATCCCCCTGGTGTCGACCAAGCGGCAGCGCATCAGGGAGGACGAGATCCCGCTCCTGGCCGCCAAGGACCCCAAGAGCCCCCTGGCGGAGGCGGTGCGATCGCTCCGTACCTCGCTCGTCTTCTCCACCACCGAGGGGGCCCCCAAGGTCATGCACCTGACCAGCTCCGGCCCCGGGGAAGGCAAGACCACGGCGGCCACCAGCATCGCGATCACCTTCGCCCAGGCCGGCAGCAAGGTGCTCCTGATCGATGCGGATCTGCGCTCGCCTTCCTTGCACCATGCCCTGGGACTGCCCAACACCCTGGGGCTCACCAACCATCTGGCGGGCAGCGCCCAGCCCGCCGAGATCGCCCAGCCGACCCAGGTGACGCGGCTCTTCGCCGTGACCAGCGGACCCCTGCCGCCCAACCCGGTGGAGCTGCTCTCCAGCGCCAAGATGCTCGATTTCCTCAGCATCGCCCGCGAGCGCTTCGACTACGTCATCCTCGACGGTCCCCCGGTGATCGGGCTGGCGGACGCCCTAGTGCTCGCCAACCTCGCCAAGGCGACCCTTTTCATCGTGGACGCGGGGCGCACCCGCTATGGGGCCCTGGAAGGGGCTGTTAAGCGGCTCAGGTCCGCCAATGCCACCATCCTGGGTGCCGTGACCAACCGGTTGGGGCGCCCCGGTCACGGCGACGGCTATGGCTACGACTACCACTATGCCTACAGCTATGGCAGCCGCGACGAGGGCAAGGCCCTGCCCGAGCGGGCCTGACCTGCATGCCCCTGGGCCATGGCGCCACCGCTCCTCGCACTCGCCCTTCAGTTCCACAGGGCACCGATCCGCTTCAGCCACCTGACGGACCCGGCTCGGCCCCTGCCGGCGTC
>JBLMWY010000290.1:0-3733 GCA_050257475.1 Bdellovibrio bacteriovorus | reverse complement strand
CTGGTCAAGGCGGGGATCTTCCTGCTGGCCCGGCTCTTCCCGGTGCTCTCGGGGACCGCCGAGTGGGCCTGGCTGGTCATCGGGGCCGGCGTCAGCACCCTGGTGATCGGCGCCTGGTTCGCGCTCTTCAAGCACGACCTGAAGGGGCTCCTGGCCTATTCCACCATCAGCCATCTCGGGCTCATCACCCTGCTGTTCGGGCTGGGCACGCCGCTCGCCGCGGTGGCCGGGGTCTTCCACGTCATCAACCATGCCACCTTCAAGGCCTCGCTCTTCATGGCCGCCGGCATCATCGACCACGAGTGCGGCACCCGGGACATGCGCCGGATCAACGGGCTGTGGCGCTACATGCCCTACACCGGCACCCTCGCCATGGTGGCGGCCGCGGCCATGGCCGGGGTGCCCCTGTTCAACGGCTTTCTCTCCAAGGAGATGTTCTTCGCCGAAACCGCGGGCTTCATCGACGAGCATCGCTGGGGCTGGCTGCTGCCCTTGGTCGTGGTGATCGCCGGCATGCTCGCGGTAGCCTATTCGCTGCGCTTCATCCATGACGTCTTCTTCAACGGCGACCCGGTGGACCTGCCCAGGACGCCCCACGAGCCCCCCTTCTGGATGAAGGTGCCGGTGGAGGTGCTGGTGGCGCTCTGTCTCCTGGTCGGGGTGCTGCCCGCCTTCACCGTGGCGCCCTGGCTCGAGCTCGCCGTTGCGGCGGTGCTTCAGGGGCCGGTACCGGATTACAGCCTGGCCATCTGGCACGGGGTCAACGCCCCCTTCCTGATGAGCGTCGCGGCCCTGATCGGCGGCACCCTGCTCTATGTGGGCCGCCGCCCGATGTTCCGGCTGGCGGATCGGCTCGCGGGTCGCCTGGATGCCCGAGCGGTCTACGACTGGGTGCTCGGACGGCTGCTGGGCATGGCCGGGCTCTTGACCAGCCGGCTCGACAGCGGGTCCCTGCAGTGGATGCTGGCGCTCCTCATCCTCTCGGCCCTGGCGCTCGGCGCAGCGGGCCTGGCCGGCAGCCCCGCACCCCTGACGGGGAGCGGCGCCAGGCTCCCGGTGGATGGGGTGAGCCTGCTGGTGACGGGCGCCCTGGTGGCGGTCGCCCTGGCCACCCCGATCCTCCATCGCCGACGGCTCACGGCCTTGATCGTGATGGGGGCGCTGGGCCTCCTGGTGTCCCTGATCTTCGTGAAGTTCTCCGCGCCGGACCTGGCCTTGACCCAGCTCTCGGTCGAGGTGGTGACCATCGTCCTGCTGCTGCTGGCCCTCTACTTCCTGCCTCAGCACGGCCCCGCGGAGTCCGGCCGGGCTCGCCGCATCCGCGACCTGGGACTGGCGGCCCTGGCCGGCGGCGGCGCTGGGGCCCTCACCTGGGGCATCCTCTCGCGCCCGCTGGATTCGATCTCGGACTACTACCTGGCCAACAGCGTGCCGGAGGGCGGTGGCGCCAACGTGGTCAACGTGATTCTGGTGGACTTCCGCGGCTACGACACCCTGGGGGAGATCTCGGTCCTGGCCCTGGCGGGCCTGGGGATCTACGCGATGCTGAAGGACCTGCGGCTGCCGGGTCCCGCCCATGACGCCGACGGACGCCCCTGGAGCTGGGACACCCACCCCACCATTATGGCCGCCCTGACCCGGCTCCTGTTGCCCCTGGCGCTGCTGGTCTCCGTGTTCATCTTCCTACGGGGACACAATCAGCCGGGCGGTGGCTTCATCGCCGGCCTCATCACCGCCGTCGCCCTGATCCTGCAGTACCTGACCAACGGGGTGGAGTGGACCCAAGCACGGCTCTCGTCCAACATGCACCCGGTGATCGGGGCGGGCCTCCTGATCGGCACCCTGACGGGGCTCGCCAGCCTGGCCTTCGGCTATCCCTTCCTGACATCCACCTTCACCCATGTGCACTGGCCCCTCGTGGGCGACTTCGAGGTGGCGTCGGCCATCGCCTTCGATCTCGGGGTCTACCTGGTGGTGGTCGGGGCCACCCTGCTGATCCTGGTCCACCTGGGCCGGATGCACAGCGCCAGCCACCCCGACCCTGGCGCTTGATTGGAGTCGCACCCAATGGAGGCCTTGCTCAGCTTGATCATCGGCGTGCTCACCGGCGGCGGCGTCTATCTGGTCCTGCGCGGCCGGACCTTCCCCGTGGTGCTTGGGCTCACCTTCCTGTCCTACGGGGTCAACCTGTTCCTCTTCGCCACCGGGCGCCTGGTCATCGGCGCCCCCCCGGTCATCTCCGCCGCTGGGGCGGGCTATGCGGACCCCCTGCCCCAGGCGCTGGTGCTCACCGCCATCGTGATCAGCTTCGCGATGACCGCCTTCGTCATCATGTTGGCGCTCAAGGCCCACGCCGAGCTGGGCAATGATCACGTGGACGGCCGAGGCCGCCAGGGAGGCGGGCATTGAGCCATCTGGTCCTGCTCCCGGTCCTGCTGCCCCTGCTGGCGGGGACCCTCTTGTTGCTGCTGAGGGGCGTGCTGCCACTGGGGACGCGACGCTGGCTGAACCTGGGCGCCCTCGGGCTCCAGGTGGTCCTGGCCCTCCTCCTGCTGCGGACGGTCGCGGGCGACGAGATCCTGGTGTACCGGCTCGGGAGCTGGCCCGCGCCCTACGGGATCGTGCTGGTGGCGGACCGTCTGGCCGTGTGGATGCTGCTCCTCACGGCCCTGCTCGCCTGCTTCGCCCTCCTTTACGCCATTCGCGGGACCGACGCGGACCGCCGCCATTTCCACCCCCTGTTCCAGTTGCAGTTGTTCGGACTCAACGGCGCCTTCCTGACCGGCGACATCTTCAATCTGTTTGTGTTCTTCGAGATCCTGCTGCTGGCCTCATACGGGCTCCTGCTGCACGGTGGCGGCGCCGACCGCACCCGGGCGGGGCTCCATTTCGTGGTCCTGAACCTGGTGGGCTCGACCCTCTTCCTGTTCGCGGCGGGTACCCTCTACGGGGCCCTCGGCACCCTGAACATGGCGGACCTCGCTGTGAAGGTCGCGGCGACACCGCCGGAGAACCAGGGGCTGGTGCGGGCGGGCGGACTGCTGCTGTTCGGCGTCTTCGCCCTGAAGGCGGCCCTGATCCCGCTGCATCTGTGGCTGCCGGCCGCCTACGCGGCCACCTCGGCCCCGGTGGCGGCCCTGTTCGCCATCATGACCAAGGTCGGGGCTTACTGTCTGCTGCGGGTCGGCACCCTGATCTTCGGCCCCGAGGCGGGCCCCCTGGCCGATCTTTACGACCACTGGCTGCTGCCCCTGGCGCTCCTCACCCTGGCGCTCGGGGCCCTGGGCGTCCTCTCGGCGACCAGGCTGCGCCGCCAGATCGCCTATCTGGTGGTGGTCTCGGTGGGCCTCCTGCTCTGCGCCTTCGGGCTCTGGACCGGACCCGCGATCGGGGCGGGGCTCTATTACCTGGCCCACAGCACCCTGGCCGCCGCGGCCTTCTTCCTGCTTGCCGATCATATCGCCCTGGGTCGCGGCACCCTCTCGGACCGCCTGAGCCCAGGTCCCGAGCTCCCCCAGGCGGGCATCGTCGGGGCCCTGTTCTTCGTGACCGCTGCTCTGGTGGCAGGCCTGCCGCCCCTGTCCGGATTCGTCGGCAAGCTCCTGGTGATCAGATCCGCCCTCGCCGAGCCCATTTGGCCCTGGGTGATGGGCCTGGTGCTCACCTCAGGGCTGCTCTCAGTGGTCGCCTTGGCCCGCTCGGGCAGCCTCCTGTTCCTTCGGGCCGGTGCCCC
>JBLMWY010000289.1:0-3112 GCA_050257475.1 Bdellovibrio bacteriovorus | reverse complement strand
CCAAGGCCGTGTACAGGTCAAAGGCAATGCGCCGCGAACTATTACTGGCACTGACTTGGGAAAAAGAAGGCGCGGCCAGTGTAATTGCGACGGCGATGATCGCAACGACCGTTAGGAGCTCAACGAGGGTGAAGCCGTGCTTGCCGTGGCTATACCGCGGGCTTGGTCTTCCCCGCACGCGCCGCTCGCAGTTCATGCGTCTCATTGGGTCACCACTTATCCGCCGGCCCCCGATTCCCCGAGCTGTCGAGGGTCAGCTCGACATCGCCCGCCTGGGGCCCTTTCGGCGTCGCGGTGATGACGTAGGTTGGGGGAGGGCCCGCCTCCGGGTCGAAGTCGATGTCATAGCGCTTGGCGACGTCCTCTGGGGTTGCGATCAGGGTCTCGAGGTCGCCGTCAAAGAATGAACGATTGTCGATGAAGTACTGCTGCTGTTTGTGGGCAATGTCCATCAAGTGAGCCTGTGCCTGCGCCCGATATCCTTTACGGACGTGCTCTTGGTATGACGGATAGGCAATCGCGGCCAGGATGCCCACGATCGCCACGGTGATCATGAGCTCGATGAGGGTAAAGGCGCGGAGACGGCGAATGGCCTTCGACATGTTGACCTCAGGGACGCGACTCACCCGCCGCGATATTCGGCGCCGGTGCCACTGGGAGTCCCGAGGGCGAGACGGCGTTTGGAGGCGAAACCGGACACCAAAATAATGGGCCCTGGCCGCCAGGATTTTTGGCCCTTGCTTCGCAGTTCCTGCCGTTGACCGCCAGCGCCTTAGGCGATGCGAAGCGTATGTGATAGGGGAAGACATCTTAAGGAGCATGCTACGGTTTGCCTGGCACCCTCGCCCCCCCAGCCCCGACGAACGCGAGTCGATTCCGGACGGATAGGTGCGTATCACCCCCCAGGGTCCGAGCGACCCTTACAGCCGCGTGAGGCTCACGGTCTGGCGGAAGCGCGCGAGGGCGGTGGCGAAGGCCAGGCCGCCGAGGGCAAGGGTCGCGGCCAGGTGGGACCAGACCAGGTCGAGGCCGGCGCCGCGGAAGAGCACGGACTGGACGAAGGCCACGAAGTGGGTGGTGGGTGAGAGGAGCATCACCCGCTGCAGGGCCTGCGGCATGGAGTCGAGTGGGGTGTTGGCCCCCGAGAGCATGTACATCACCAGGAACACCGGGATGGACAGGAGCCCGAACTGAGGCATGGTGCGCGCCAGGGTGGCCAGCAGGATGCCCAGCGCCGTGACGGCGAAGAGATAGATGGCCAGCCCGAGGACGAAGAGTGCCAGGGATCCCGCGATGGGCACCCCGAGCAGCCCCCGGACGACCACCACCAGGGCGAAGGTGGCCCCCAGCAGGATCACCAGCGCGTTGGCCCAGACCTTGGCGAGCATGATCTCGGCGGAGGTCAGGGGCATCACCAGCAGGTGCTCGATGGTGCCGTGCTCACGCTCGCGGATCAGGGCCGCCCCCGTCAGCACGATGCCGAGCAGGGTGACCATGTTGACGATCTGCATCACCGCCAGGAACCACGCCGACTCCCCGTTGGGGTTGATGGCAAGCCGGCTGACCGCGGCCACCCTGGGCGGCGGCTCCGCCCGGTGGCCCTGCAGATAATAGAGGGGCTCTTCGGCGAGCACCTGCTCCAGATAGCGCGCCCCGGCCCCCGCCATGGCCATGGCGGTGGCGTCCACGATCACCTGCACCACCGGGCGCCGCCCTTCCTCCGCGTCGGCCTGGAGGCGGGGCGGCAGATCGACCACGAAGGTATAGCGGCCGGCGTCCATGGCGTGGTCGATGTCGCCAACCCGGATCTGCACGGGCGGTTGGAAGTAAGGGGGACGCAGCACCTCGGTGACCCGCGCCGAGAGCTGGGAGCGGTCCTCGTCGACCACCGCCACCGAGGCGTTCTCCAACTCCAGCTTCACCCCCCGCGCGGGGGCGATGATGGCGAAGGTGAAGGCATAGACCATCAGGAGCACCAGCACCGGGTCGTAGCGGAGACTGATCAGCTCCTTGAGCCCCAGGCGGTAGACGTTGGTGAGCCGCAACTCAGCGCTCCTGGGTGCGCAGCAGGGCCAGCCCCAACAGGAAGAAGCCGAGCGCGAAGGCCCCCAGCATCAGGTAGTCGAGCCAGAGGTCGCCGAGCGTCAGGCCCTTGGTGAAGCTTCCCACGCTCACGTGGTTGAACCAGGCGCTCGGGAAACCGTAGCCCATGATCCGGGCCGGGCCCGTGAGGGCCGAGACCGGCACCAGCATCCCGGAGAACAGGATGGTCGGGATGGTGCTGACGATGGCGGTGCCGAACACCGCGGCGATCTGGGTGCGCATGAAGGTGGACATGAGGAGCCCGAGCCCGGTGCTGGCGAAGACGAACAGCAGGGCCCCGAGGCTCAGGGCCCAGAGGCTGCCGGTCAGGGGGACCCGGAACAGGAAGAGGGCCATCAGGAGCAGGGTGAGGTAGCTCAGCAGGGCCAGGCCCACATAGGGAAGCTGCTTGCCGAGCAGGAACTCCGCGCCCCGGGTCGGCGTGGCGTAGAGGTTGGTGATAGAGCCCAGCTCCTTCTCCCGCACCACCCCCACGGCGGTCATGGTGGCCGGGATCATGATCAGCAGCAGCATCAGGATCCCCGGCACCATGGCGTAGACGCTCTTGAATGCCTGGTTGTAGCGGAAGCGGGTCTCGACCGCGACTGGGGCCGGGGCGGTTGCCGCGCCATCGCCCTCCAGATAGTGGCGGTGCACCCCCTCCACGTAGCCGCGGATGGTGTCGCCCCGGAAGGGGATGGCGCCGTCGATCAGGAACCCCACCTCGGGGCGAGCGCCGCGCTTCAGGTCCCGGCCGAATCCGGGCGGGATCTCGATCGCCAGGGTGAGGCGACCGCTAGCGAGCCGCCGGTCCCGGTCCAGCGCGTCGGCCAGGGGCGCCTGCTCCGAGAACCAGGGCGAGCCGGCGAACTGCTCTAAGTAGGCTCGGCTGGCGGGGGTGCGGTCCCAGTCGAGGACCGCGTAGCTGATGTCGTCCACGTCGAAGGAGATGCCGTAGCCCATGGCGACCATCAGCAGCACCGGCCCGAGCAGGGCGAAGGCCAGGCGGATGGGATCGCGCCGCAGCTCG
>JBLMWY010000288.1:0-2830 GCA_050257475.1 Bdellovibrio bacteriovorus | reverse complement strand
CAACCCGGCGCGCATGCACATCACCACCATGCTCTCCCCCAAGTATGAGGCCATGCTGGGCGAGCAAGGCGGCAAGGATTGGGGCATCAACGAGGTCGGGATGAAGCAGCTCGACGACAATGTCGGCTATGTACTCAAGAAGCTGGAGGACATGGGCCAGCTCGACAACACGATCGTGGTTTTCACCACGGACAATGGGGCGGAGGCCATCACCTATCCCGACGGTGGCGTCACACCCTTCAGGGGCGGCAAGCTCACCACCTGGGAAGGCGGCATGCGGGCCCCGCTGCTCGTGCGGTGGCCGGGGCACATCAAGCCGGGCACGGTCAACGACCAGATCTTTTCCGCACTGGACTGGTTGCCGACCTTCGTCGATATCGCCGGCGGCCCCAAGGGTGACGGGCTCAAGAAGGAAATCGAGGCCGGCAAGTATCCCGGTATCGTCAAGACCACGCTCGACGGCGTCAATCAGCGCGCCTACCTCGAGGGGACGGGAGACTCCGCGCGCGACTACCTCTTTTACTACTCGGGTACACACCCCTCGGCGGTTCGCTACAAAAACTGGAAGTTCTATTACACCATGGCGCCCTCATCGTCGACCGGTGGCCTGACCGGCGTCGAGTCCTATCACTGGACCCAGGTCAACAACATCAAGCGCGATCCCTTCGAGCAGGCGGTGGCCGAGGACCAGAAGACCCTGCTGGGCTACGGCGGCGCCCTGGCCGCCCCGAGCACGGCGTACATCTACGACTGGAACCTGCTGCCGATCGGGCAGATGCTGTGGCTGAAGGAGCTGGAGACCTACCGTGAATTCCCGTCGCTGCAATCCCCGGCGAGCTACAACCTGGACCAGGTCATCGAGGCGATGAAGGAGGCGAAGCACATCAGCCACGCGGGCGAATAGCCGCGTCGGGATCCTGCGATGTCATCGGGGGCGGCCTGCGAGGGTCGCCCCTCCTTTTTCCGCGCCGCGATTCGGGGGAAACCATGCAACGCACAGTCCGAATCCCATTCTTCGCCCGACTCTTTGCGCTGACGGTCCCGCTCATGCTGGCGGGGCTCGCCCAGGCGGAAACCGACCCGCTGCCCTCCTGGAACGACGGCGCCGCCAAGAGGGCGATTGTCGACTTCGTGCAGGCAACCACGACGCAGGGCAGCCCCCAGTTTGTGCCTCTCACCGAGCGCATCGCCACCTTCGACCAGGACGGGACCCTGTGGGTCGAGCAACCAATGTACACCCAGGTCATGTACTGCCTGGAGCAGGTCCCCAATCTGGTCAAGGCCAAGCCGGACCTGGCCAAAGAGCCTCCATTCAGCACCGTGCTTGAGCTGCTGCACGGCGACCGCGCCGCCATATAGCGACTCACCCTGAAGGACCTGGAGGCGATCGCCGCCGCCACCCTCACCAGCCTATCGGTGGAGGACTTCGAGGCCGAGGCGAGGCACTGGCTCGCCGAGGCGAAAGACCCGCGCTGGAAGAAGCCGTATACCGAGCTCACCTACCTGCCGATGCAGGAGGTGCTGCAGTACCTGCGCGCCAACGGCTACAAGACCTATATCGTCACGGGCGGGGGCCAGGACTTCGTGCGGGTCTACTCGGAGGCCACCTACGGCATCCCGCCGGAGCAGGTGGTCGGCACCGCCGGTGGCACCCAGTACGGCTACGACAAGGATGGCAGGCCGTTCCTCACCAAGGAGCCCAAGCTGCTGCTCAACGACAATGACGCCGGCAAGCCCGAGGGCATCCATCTCATGATCGGGCGGCGGCCCTACGCCGCCTTCGGCAACTCCACCGGCGACCGGCAGATGCTGGAGTACACCAAGGCCGGCGACGGCGCGCGGCTCGCGATGCTGGTCCTGCACGATGACGCCGAGCGCGAATATGCCTATGGCCCCGCCCAAGGGCTGCCAGACACCAAGGTCGGCACCTTCACCCAGGCGCTCTACGACGAGGCGAGGGAGCATGGCTGGACGGTCATCAGCATGAAGAACGACTGGAGGCGGGTCTTCGCGTTCGACCCGTAGCTCCAGCCGGGGCAGATAGGAGGAGCCACAGGATGAGCACCAGGACGACCGTTGCCGCCTGCGCGACGACCTGATCCAGGGTTAGGCCCTTGAGCCGGTCGGCGTCCTGCTCAAGCAGGGCGAAGGCCTCCTGGCCGTCGATCAGGACTCACTCGCCGGAGAGGGTGAGTGCATGGGCCACCGAACGGCAAGGTGTGGGGCCAGAGGAGCGACTCCATCCTGTCGCCGCTCGGCAGGCATCGAAAGGTGAGCGGATCCCGGCTCAGCGAAGCAATGACGATCGCGGAGGTACCCCTTGGAGGGGACGAACCAGGCCCCGGAGGCAAGCGCGCGGGTGGCGGCGATGCGTGACGGCCAGACGCGCGTCGGTCCACTGGCGCATCTCCCGCGACTCCTGAGGGACCTGGATCAGGATCCGGAGACGGTTCTCTGGGGGGCAGGGATCGACCCGCGCCTGCTCGATGACCGCGAGGAGCCCATCGATTGTGAGGTCCTGGGTCGGATCCTGGCCCACTGTGCCGCCAGCACGGGTTGCGAGCACTTCGGACTCCTGTTGGGCCAGTGTTGCGGAGTCGCCGACCTGGGGCTACTCGGTCTTGTGCTCCGGCATGCGCCCCATGTGGAGGGGGCCCTGCGGGATCTCGTCCGTCACCTTCCCGTCCAAGATCGGGGCCTGGTTGGGACCTTGGTGGTCGAGGGCGATCGGGCCTTCCTCGCCTTCGGGACCTGTCGGCCCGCGGTGGCGGGCGTCCGGCAGATCTATGATCTGGCGCTCGCCATGCGATACAACCTCATGCGGGAGCTC
>JBLMWY010000287.1:0-4670 GCA_050257475.1 Bdellovibrio bacteriovorus | reverse complement strand
AGCTCCCGCAGCAGCCGCTGGTCGCTCTCCGGGGTGCCGGTATGGAAGTGGGGGTCCGCCAGATACCGGGTGTAGGGCAGGGCCCATTCGGCCTTGCGGGCCACCGCCGGCACCTCCCGGTACATGTTGAAGATCTCGCCCTCATCCAGCCCCAGGCTCTCCACCACGTACTGATAGGCGTGGGTATGCAGGGCCTCCTCGAAGGCCTGGCGCAGCAGGTACTGGCGGCACTCGGGGTTGGTGATATGGCGGTAGACCGCGAGCACCAGGTTGTTGGCCACCAGGGAGTCGGCGGTGGAGAAGAAGCCCAGGTTGCGTTTGATGATGGTGCGCTCGTCCGCGGTGAGCCCATTGGGATCCTTCCAGAGGGCGATGTCCGCGTTCATGTTGATCTCCTGCGGCATCCAGTGGTTGGCGCAGGCGTCCAGATACTTCTGCCAGGCCCAGTCGTACTTGAAGGGGACGAGCTGGTTGAGGTCGGCACGGCAGTTGATGATCTTCTTGTCATCCACCCGCACCCGGCCGGCCCCCATCTCGAGGGTCTCCAGGCCGGTGGCGCCGCCGGGGACCCCCGCATCCGGTCGGGGCTGGCCGGGCTCGGTGCCCAGCGGCCGGGTCTGGGTCTCGGCGGGGCCAACGGAGCGACCGCGGCTCGGGAGCAGGAGGTCGTCGAACGGCAGCTCCGGCTCGACGTCGAACGGGTTTGGATTCACCACCGGGGCAGCGCCGGCGGTGGTCATCAGGGACTCGTTGGCCACCAGGCCATGACCGGGCCGGACCAGGGCGCTGGGTGCGCGGTCTCCGCGGCCGGGATTAGCCCCGAGCATCCAATCCTGACCCACCGCCCCAGACCCCAGGTCCTCTCGCGGCGTTGCCGACGCCTCGAGCGCGAAGGGAAAGGCACCCGCCGGCTGCGTCTTGGCGTTCGTCGAGGTCGGGGCGGTGGCAAGGGGGTCGTCCCAGTTCAGCATCTTGTTCTCCTCGATCTTCGGTTGGTGGTGTCTGCGGAGGGCCGGCGGGCCAGGTCTCCTGGCCGGACCGCGACCCGATCCGTCGTGGGGCTGGAGTTTAGGGCATCGGTGGCAAATGTCTAGGGTCGGAATCCCATATCTGGGGTCGCTAGGGTTTGTGCGACCCATGATGTTGTGTTTCTGCGGAGATTATTTGTGGGCCGGGAGGGCTGCCTCGACGCTTGCCTCCGGCGTACCGAACAGGCTCGGGTTGAGCAGCCCCGACAGCTTGGCGTAGGGGATCAGCACCTCCTGGATGCCCGCCGCGTAGGGTGCGACGGAGTAGGGGGCGAAGGTGATCGTCAGCCCATCGGGTCCCGGGAACAACAGGCTGAAGTTCTCCAGGTTGGGTGCGGTCCCTTCTCGCAGCCACTGGTCATCCGCGCTCAGCAGATCACGCCCCTGAAGCGCCACCAGGCTGAGCTCCGAGAGCCGCTCGAGCCAGGGGCTTCCCGGGGCAAAGAGCCCCTCGGGCGGCACCCGTTGGCCGGACGAGAGATCAATGATCAGGGGCAGGATCAGGGGCATCCCATGGGCGCCGCCGGTGAATTCATACCCGGTGAAGGGGACGGCGAGGAGGCGGTCGGTGCGGTGCGGGCTGTCGTAGTCGAGGGTGAGGGACCAATCGGGTCCCTCCCATCCCTGGTCCTCGGCGCCAGGGCCCGCCGCATAGTCCTCCGCCTGACCGCGGAAGCTGCCGATCACGCCGTCCACCAGGGCGCGGATCTCCTGGTTCGCCGCGCTTACCGCCGGCCCCTCGCCGGGCAGGACCGGGTAGACCGCCTCGATGCTCAGATGGGGGACGGACTCCTGGATCTGCTGCTCGCCGAGGGGCTGGGTCTGGGGCTCGGCGGTCCCCGCGAGCTGAGCGAGGCGTCGCGCGTAGGCCCGGCTGACGCAGGGCGTGAGCTTGCAGCCGTCCCGTTCGGCCAGCCAGGCGGTCTGCTCGGAGGCGAGCCGCTCCAGGGCGACAGGGTCCTTCTCCGCGGCCTCCTGGGCCTTGCGGAGGGCGGCGGCCAGGCGCTCATCCAGCTCACCGAGGCTCGGATCCTCGCAAATGGTCTGCTCGACCCAGCTCGTTGCCTTGGCGCAGTCGAAGGATGCGCCCTGGGCCGGCAGGGCGACACAGCCCAGGATGAGCGGGATCAGGAGCGCGGCGCTGGGGGCAGGCTGGGACATGGCATCCTCGCGACGGGTGGGGCTTGGCCTGGGATCAATCCGCGTCGATGAAGGCGCAGTCGTAATCGGTGAGGGCCGTCACCCGCAGCCGGAATGACGCGCCCGCCGGTACCTCGAAGGAGTCGCCACCCTTGATCGGGCGCCACTGGGTCTCCCCCGGCAGCAGTACCGTCAGCTCTCCGGACAGGATCTCCATGATCTCCTTGGTGCCGGTGGTGAACTCGTACTCCCCCGGCTGCATGATGCCGAGGGTCCTGCGGCTCCCGTCCGCCAGCCGGATGGTGCGGCTGGTGACACCGCCGTTGAAGTAGACATTGGCCTCGCGGACCACGGTGACGTTGCTCAGCTCTGACATGGCCTGGTGCTCCGGTGTGCTGGTGCCTGATTGATGGCCTTGGTTGACCGGCGTGGTTACCGCCGCAGGCCCATCGAGGGTGGCGTAACCCCTCCTCGCGTGGGGCGGGAGGGATCGGGGTCAGGGGTCGGCTCAGGACCTTCTGAGCCGGATCGGTGAAGGCGATGCGCCGAGGCTATCCGGTGGCGGTTTGGGGGTGGTGCTCCTGGCAATGGGGATCGCCGCAGGCGTGTCCGTCGTGGTGGCGATGGGCCGCGTGCTCGGCACGGCGCAACTCCCGGGCCCTCTGGTCCATGAGGTGGCGCAGATAGGTCGCGCTGATGACGATCAACCGCAGTACCGTCTCCCAGTTGTCGTTCGTCACCTCGATCAGCCCCGAGAGCGCCCCAGCGATTGACTCGCTCTCGCTGCGGCCCCCGTCCTCCGACGGCTCGGCGTCCTGGAGGCGCAGAATCGCCTCCAGGATGCGGGCGAGCAGGGTATCGGTGTCGGTCGCTCCCAGATCGGCGGCGATGTGATCGATATGACGGCGCAGCTCCTTGGGTTTCAGACCCTGAACCTTGGATTCGAGAACCCTGGTGTCACACGTCAGTAGCGCACGGGTCTTCATTTTTCTCTGTCCCTCTCGGTTAGTCTCTGGCGCCCGGATTGGTGGGGTCAGGGGCGCCGCGGCGCCCCGGCCAGGGTCTTCAGGTGACCAGTATGTTCTTGAATTGCCATGGGTCGTCCCAGTCCAGGTCCTCCGGGAACAGGGTGCCCCGGTGCTCCAGCGGTGTCCAGTCGGTGTAGACCCCGACCATCTCCCCCATGTACGGAAGTGCGACCTCCATCACCTCCTGGAAGTCCATCTCATCGGGGTCCACGATACCGGCGTTGGGGTGGTTCATGGCCCAGACGACACCCGAGAGGACCCCGGCAGTGGTCTGCAGGCTGGTGGCGTTGTTGTGGGGGGCGAGCCGCATGGCCTCGGCGTTGGTGAGCCGCGAGCCGTACCAATAGGCCCCGCGCTCATGCCCCATGAGCAGCACCCCCAGCTCGTCCATCCCGGCATCGATGTCCTCCGCCTTGAGCTGGCGCCAGCGGGGCTGGACCCGCCATTGGCGCCCGGCCAGCTCGTGGAGCGACAGGACCGCGTCGTTGCAAGGGTGGTAGGCATAGTGCACGGTGGGCCGATAGAGCACCTGTTCACCCTCGCGCACGCTCAGGTAGTCCGCGATGGAGATGGACTCCCCGTGGGTGATCAGGAACCCAAGATAGGGCCCCTCCAGCGGCGTCCAGCTCCGCACCCGGGTCCCGGCCCCGGGGCGCTCCAGCCAGATGGCGGAGCCGCAGCCGAAGGTGTGCTCATGGCCCCCGGGCGGCCAGTGGCGCTCGTGGCTGCCCCAACCGAGCTCGGCGGGCTGGGAGCCCTCGCCCACGAAGCCCTCCACCGACCAGGTGTTGACGAACTCGCCCCGCTCCTTGTGCCGCGGCGAGGTCTGGGTATCCCGCTCCGCGATGTGGATGGCGCGGACGTCCAGCCGGTGGGCCAGGGCCGCCCAGCCCTCCCGGTCCGCGGGTGGCGCCATCGGCTCGCCCTGGTCCGCGGAGAGATTCAGCAAGGCCTGCTTGACGAAGTGCGACACCAGGCCGGGGTTAACCCCGTGGGTCACCACCGCGGTCGCCGTGTGTCCGTCGCCGAGGGCCCGGGCGGCCTCTCGCAAGGCATAGTTGGTGCGCAGGGCCGGCGGGACGGCCGAGTCCGTGTAGCCTCCCACCCAGGGCTCGATGCAGGCATCCAGATAGACGACATCGTGCCTCTGGCACCAGTCGATCAGGTCCACGCTGCCCACGTTCACCGACAGGTTGAGCAGGAAATCCCCGGGACCCAGCTCGCGCGCCAGAAGCTCCCGGTAATTGTCGTGGGTGATGGGCCTCTGGATGAAGACGACACCGTACTCGTGGGCGACCCTGGCCCCCTCGCTGGAGGGGTCCAGGATGCGGATCTGACCCGGCTCCAGGGCGATGTGGCGCAGCAGGAGCGGCAGCACACCCTGTCCGACGCAGCCGAAGCCGATCATCAGGAGGCGTCCACGGAAGGTCGCAAACTGTCGGTGGAGTGGTTGGGTCATGGTCTTCGACTCCCT